>JBFMAG010000054.1 GCA_040755895.1 Actinomycetota bacterium
TCTGATTCTTTGCGCATCATGTGGTTTAGATGGAATACATGAAGCTTCAATCCCAGTTCATCACAGAGAGCAGATAGTATGTGGAGCAAGGCAACGGAGTCCGGTCCTCCGGAGACAGCCACCAGAACCTTATCACCACTCTTGAGCATATTGTATTTTTCGATGGTCGCCAACACCTTTCGCTCCAGCGGATGCCTCTCATCCGAAAGAGTTTTCATAAAAAACACCTCATTATATGAGCTTCACAAGCAATTCATCATGATAAAAAAGACCCTGAAAGGGTCATGTCTTGCAAATCCAGTATATTGAGTATTTCTAGTTCCTGTCAAATATAGCAAAATACCGCATGACGCCATTGTGAATCCCCTGTGCCACCTTCCATTGATATTCTTCGCCATTGAGCAACCTATCCTCTTCGGGATTGGTTAAGAAACCCACCTCAGTGAGAATGACCGGAACCTTTGACCAATTGAAACCGGTGAAATCGCCGCGTGGCATGATCCCGTTATTCCTGCAGTTACAGGATTTGACGAGCTCTCGTTGCACTAATCTAGCAGCCCGAAGACTTTCGGAGTAGATAGATTCTGTCCATTGGTTCTTTGCCGGATAGAAGGTGGTGATACCGCTAACTGATGGATCACTGCTACCATCACAATGTATGCGAATGAAAAGGTCCGCACCAATTCCATTTGCAATGGTTGCCCGTTCGATGTTGCTTATATTGACATCATCGGTTTCCCTGGTCATGACCACGGCAATACCCGATCTTTCCAATAGATTCTTTAATTTGAATGCTATCTGCAAAGTTATTTTGTATTCGGGAATGCCGGATGATATTCCCCTGGTACCTCCCCTACATTTCTCCTTCATCCGCGAGGAGCCTGGAGCGATGGGCTCCGGAGCCAAATTCGCACGAGTCTGATGTCCGGGGTCGATGCAAACACGCTTCCCCACCACCTTGCTGGGGAGGGTTTTCGAACCATTACCCTCGGTATCCAGAGGACGCAATAAAGAAAACATCCGGAAAGATTTATTTCTCACAATGGATTCTATGGTCTCGGAAACCTGCGAAAATTTTTCCTCGAAAAATCCGGTTATTGCCGAGACTAACTTATTTGCCTCCTCGATACCCCCTCGCTTATCTGCATTGGGTGTGGCAGGGGTGGAGAGGACGCTGAAGAGAAATAGAGAAATAATGACGGCGCTAAGAACCACTCTCAAACGCTTCTTAATGGAATTCAGAACCCTTTTCATAACTGCCTCAGATGACCAAAAGGTCGTCAAAGATATTTTTCAGGATCAGGGCGATTGTAAGCGAGCCCTCCACGGTTATCTTCCTCCGGAAGAAAGCAGCATCGGGATCGATTCGGCCCAAAAAGAGTCCCGTAAAAACCTTCAATGACCCCGTAAAGATTACATCTGGCTGGTAATCGTGAGCTAGATATCGTGGAAGCGGCCCTTTAATTAAGCCTTCTTCAATGATGAAAAGGTAAGGGAATTCCGTTAATTTAAGGGCAAAGACCTTCCCATTCAAAGGGGTCAATCTCTCCTTCAGATGGATATTTTTATGAGTCAAAACCATGATCGCCTTTAAAAATAACTCCCCTAACTTGTAGAGCATGTTAAGCGCTTCTCCCTTCCCGAAAAATAGCAAGTGTCCAATCCATATGGTGAGAGCGGAGCCAATTTCTCCTCGGCCAGAGCCGGCGATATTTTTCCATCTATCACTGCCTTGAAGATATCAACAACTTCTACAACATTCTCCGGGGTACTCTCGATTCTTATACTCGTGATTCCCACTTCTCGAAATCCCTTAAGGTGAGAGACGAGACAATAGGTCTTTCCATTGTAAACCGCCGGTCCATTCATCATGAACAATGGTTCGCCTTCCAAAGTGGCCTGGGGAAGATTTTTCACCTCGTAGCATTTGAACCCACAGCCCCTCCTTAAGCTTCCAAATGCCCTGGCCGTATAGCATCGCCAAGAGAAGGCTATAGGAAAGTTACCATAAACGACCACTTCGAAAGGGATATCGATCTCCTGACACATTTTCTCCATGGTATTCATGGATATGTCCACGGGGAAAACTATTCGACGAATTTTGTATTTCAACAGAAACCTCGCCGACTGAGGATTATAAACATTGAAGAAAGAACCCAGAGTCAATGGTCTTTCTCTGAATTCCTTTAGCCAGATATTAAAGATGCCCATATTATTGACCTCTATCTCGCGAGCTTTTGCCATCAATGCACGGCTTTTATTTAGATCCTCTTCATTGGTGGGCAAAACAGGAGTGGATAGAATGACCTCTTTGCCCGCTCTCTTCAATAAATCTTGAATCTCGATGAAAAATCCTGGATCAAGTATGTTCCTTTTTGTGCAAGCGATTTCCCCAATATATGCCCTGTTTATAGCGGGATGAGCAGCGACTTTCCCATAGTAATCCAAAATTTTCTCTTTGCCCCAGTTGGTGGGAAGCGGACCTATGGCTATTTCCATCTCATTTGCTCCTTCACTTTCCATCAACGACTTACAACTGAACCTGATCTGGACTATTAACGAGTTAGGTTTACATTTATACATTCGAGGGAGGGGCAGTGCTTAAGAAAGTATCGGAGCCTCGCTCATGAAAACTTCTTAAGCATTCACAGTTTTGTAGCGAGGCGAGACCCGAGCGGCCCCGAAGGACTCGTTTCACTCGCCAACGGGGTAAACGGCCGATTGCGCCTGCCCCGTAGACGCGACAGCGTTCTTCGGGTGTTTTCAGAGCACTTCACCCCGACCATGATGCCAACCCATCTCGTTAATAATTTACCAGAGCAGCAATTTTCACTTCTCCACATAACAACCGATTATGATATCCTCGCTTCCAAAAAGAGACGAGAGCCGCTTCAACCATACTTCACGAACGGTAAAAGAATCAGGATGGGCATAGTAAGCGTCGATCGCCCGTCTAAAAATTCGACCCGTTGTTCTCAAATAGGCTCGGGATCTTTGCCTTCCCTCAACCTTTAAGGCATCTACTCCAC
>JBFMAG010000055.1 GCA_040755895.1 Actinomycetota bacterium
TTCTCTCCCCCATCACCTGGGATAGTGCGTTGGAGAGCAGTGTAGTATAGCGGGACTCTAGCCATTCCTTAGCAAAGGCATTAGGAGCCGAGACGATTAAGGTATCCTCGAAGATGGTGAGAGGGACGGTATTTTCAAACCAGGTTTTAAATGTTGGAACATTGAGCCTTTGTTTCAAGATATTTAACGTCTCTCTCCAGACGGCATCGAGTTGTCCATGCACGTTAAACCCCCCCGAAATATAATCTTTAAGAGCTTAAGATGAGATCAAGATGTCTTATCCCATCCGAAGTCAAACTCCTCTTTCCTTGATCATCGGCTTTTATCAGTTTTGCTTCTTCTAAATATTTCAAGTCACGGTAAGCCGTGCTTAAGCTGACCTCTAACTCCGAAGCGACTCTGGAGGGCCCCACCGCCCCGAGCTCTGTAACCAAGAACAATACCTTCTTCTGTCGCTTATTGAGAGTAAATTGAGGGAAATCCGGTTGAGGAACCGTTGCAGCTTCTTCTTTGGGGCTTTCTCGCCGGTGGGGGACACGTAGGGTGACCACGGTTCCCCTTTCAAGATTATCTTCCAAGGTAACAATGCCTCCTAGGTGAGCCAAGGCCTCCTTCACTATGGGGAGACCAGACCCAACTCCCTTGATTAGGCCCTTCATTTCCCGATTAGCCGTGGAAAAACCGGGCTCAAAAGCCTTTTCTTTATCTTTTATGCCCGGTCCCTGATCGGAAATGCGAATGGTGTTTCCATTATCCAAAATGCTTATCACGGCCTCCTTGAAATAGGCGTGGATGAGGTTCTCTATGACCTCTTTTATGACCGTGAAGGGGACATCCCCCCCTTTTTCCTGCGAAAACCGATATGTTTTTGTCGCAAGCGAATTTATGAATTCCTCCTGGTCTTGAGAGGAAAGATCGATAACTCTTGGAGTGGAAGTGAGGGAGTCATAGATGGCGATCCTGACGAAGGGAACCTCCCCCCGGTCCTCTCTCTTTTCATCATGTTTTTCTTCTTCCAAAAGTTTCTGGAGAAAATTCTTCATAATCCCTGAGAATCCATGAAAAAGTCCGCCATCCACAAAAATTTATCAACAAGCTGTGAAACAAGTCGCTGAGACGTTGAACCAATATCCTTTGGCAAAATCTGCCTAGCAAACTAGAGATTTGAAAGGGCGCAACCTGCAAAAAGGAAACTTTATCCACAGAGCTTTCCACAGTTGTGGAAAAGGTGGGGAAAGTAGTGACTTTCTCCCTTAAAGAGAAAATCTGGACAGTTCCAATGGGCTTGATGGATGGATTATATGAAAAACCGAGGACTTTTGCTGCGATCAAATGAGGTATTTAACTATCCAGACCTGAAGAGTGGAAGGCATTTTTGATTATAGCAAAGGGGAATAAATTCATCAATAAGAAAATCCTCAATTCAGAATCGAACATATGTTCATAAATATGTGATTTCCTTGACACCAACCATGCCCCTCGTTATAATAACCCTGTTCTTCCGCGAGCTCAGGAGCATTTTTTATGAAGAGAACTTATCAGCCGAAGATAAGAAAGAGAAAAAGGAAACATGGATTTAGAATCCGAATGCACACAAAAGCGGGAAGGAAAATCATCGCCAACCGGAGGAGAAAAAACAGACAACGACTTTCCGCATGATCCTCTGGTGATTATGGTGCGGAAAACCACTCTCTCTTCGATTAGGGACCTCAAACGGATATATAAGCATGGATCGAAGGTTTCAAATAGGTACTTGACCATAAAGTTTCTCAAAAAGGAGAATTGCGGGGGGAATCGAATAGCCTTTTTCGTCGGTGGTAAAATAGGGAAAGCGGTGGCTCGTAATAGATTGAAGCGTCTCCTTAGAGAAGCATACAGAGCAAATGAAGAAAAATTCAAAAAATGTTATGATTTAATCGTAATTGCCCGTCAGCCCCTAAAGGAGAAAACCTTCGAAGAGGTAGAGCAAATTCTCATGAGCACCTTTGGGGAGGCGAATCTTTTAACGAGGAAATGAAGATACCCATTCTCTTGTTGATAAAAGGATATAGAAGATTCATTTCAAGATATTTGCCTCCCGTCTGCCGGTTCTATCCGAGTTGTTCCCAATACGCCATTCAAGCCATAGAGAGATATGGATTATGGAGGGGATTATTCCTTTCTATAATTCGAATCCTACGCTGTCATCCATTCTCCCCGGGAGGTTATGACCCAAATGAAGGGGGAAAGACGATAATTGGGTACAATATTAGAGCCCATAGAAAAAATATTGTTTGAAGCTCTTAAATTTTTTTATGGTTATGTCCACAGTTATGGTCTGGCTATAATTTTGCTTACGGTCGCTGTAAAGGTGACCTTGCTCCCCTTGACCATTAAGCAGATTAAATCAGCACAGGAACTTCAAAGATTGCAACCCAAGCTAAAGAAGATTCAGGAGAAATACAAACATGATAAAGAAAAACTGCAAAAAGAATTGATGAAATTTTATTCTGAACATAAGGTTAACCCCTTAAGCGGTTGTTTGCCCCTTCTCCTGCAGCTCCCCATCTTCATCGCGTTATTTAGGATGCTTTCAGTAAATAAAGAGCTAGCCCAAGCTGGTTTTTTGTGGCTCACCAATCTGAGTAAACCGGATCCCTATTTTATCCTGGTCGTATTAATCGTCGTATCCACCTATCTTTCTTCGAAGACCATGGGCACCGATCCTCAACAGGAAAAGATGATGACCTTTATGTCCTTATTCATGGGCTTGATAGCATTACGGCTACCGGCCGGAGTTTTATTGTACTGGGTTACCTTTAACGTTTTGACCGTAATTCAGCAATATTTGACTTTGAGATTTGAATCCACTCCGGTTCTGCCTTCAAAGGCGGAGGAATTACCCTCCCGGGGCAAGGAGAGGGTTTAATCAGGAGGATAGAAATGGAACAAGTCATCGCGGCTGAGGGAGCATCCACCGAGGAGGCGATCGAGAAAGCCTTAAAGGATCTCGGTGAAAGCAGGGAGGATGTAGAAATAGAGGTTTTGAGCGAGAATGAGGAGGAAGTCGGGGTAAAAGTTAAGCTGGCCATAAAGGATAAGAGGGTAAGCAGGGGAATAGGTTTCCTCAAAGACGTTCTCCGGGAAATGAAAATCGAGGCGGTCGTGAATCCCATCGAAGAAGAGGACCACATACTCATAAATATTGAAGGGGAAGGCTTGGGACCATTAATCGGTCGCCATGGACAAACGCTCGATGCTCTGCAGTTTCTCCTCAACACTGTGGCAAATAAAGGGGCTTTCCACCGAAAGCTCATCATATTGGATATTGAAAAATATAGAGTGCGAAAGAAGAAAAGCCTTGAAGAATTAGCCAGGAAAATGGCGGAGAAAGCCACAGCCACGGGTAGGGCGGTAACCCTAAGACCCATGACCGCTTATGAACGCAAGATAGTCCACACAGTACTTCACGATTATCTAGACATTGAGACTATGAGCGATGGAGAAGAACCTTATAGGAGAGTAACGATATATCCGAAGCATGAAAATGTAAAGAGTTAAAAGTTTACCTCGTCCCAAAAATATGAGCTTAATATAACTACTGTGAACCGTGAACCATATAAGAGTGTAACCAATGTCTGCGATTAATATAGTTAAAAGTTCAAGACCATCGTGAATGCCAAAGGGGATTGTGACAAAAATTCTCGCTCCAAGAAATTTTGGCGGAGCACTCCTAAATGTGTTTTATTAACGGTTCCACGTGGAACTACCTGCTCTTTTCCAGAGGCGAAATCAGTGTACAAAATCACTTCTGATATGCGGAGAGAGGGAAGCGGAATGAAGGGAATCGAAGAAATACTCATTGAAGGAGCGAGAATTTTTGGGATTGCTCTCACCCCTCAACAGGTGAACGCTTTCTTATTTTACCTTGATGAGTTAAAGAAATGGAATAGGCGGGTCAATCTCACCAGTCTCACGGACGATCGTGATATAGTGGTTAAGCACTTTTTGGATTCTCTCAGCTGCCTGGTCAGCGATAAAATTGGGGACCATTCCAAGGTGGTCGATGTGGGAACTGGAGCTGGTTTTCCCAGTCTTCCCATAAAGATCGCTAAACCCAAAATTGAATTGACGCTTCTTGATTCTTCAAAAAGAAGAGCGCAATTCCTCCTACATATGGTCGAAGCGATGAAGCTTGAGGACTCCCAGGTTGTTTGTCTCCGAGCCGAAGAATTCGCGAGGAAGGGGAGAATTAGAGAATCCTTTGATATAGTTCTGGCGAGAGCCGTCTCCTCCCTTCCCGTCCTCATGGAGTACGCCCTTCCTCTCCTCAAAATAGGGGGATATTTCATAGCCCAAAAGAGCCAGAAGCTCAAAGAGGAGTTAGAAGCCTCTCAAAAGGCGGCTTCCATATTGGGCGGAGAAGTTGAGAAGGTAATGAATATAGCTGTACCTCTCTTGAACGCACAAAGGTATCTGGTTCTAACCAAAAAAGCCATGCCCACTGCAGACCGATATCCACGGAGGACAGGAATACCTACTAAGAGACCACTGGGTTTTTGCAAAGGGCCAGAGTCGTGAGCAAAATTCAAAATCGGTCGTTAGACGCCTACGGACATTTTTAAATGGGCAAAAAAATTTCAAAAAATTCCGTTTTTAAAAAAGGAATTTTGAATGCGATAAAGAATAATAATTTTGGATATGGTACTGGAAATCTTTAGACGCAGAAAAGAAGCAAAATCCACAGCAAGGGTCAGAGAAAGTGCGGATATCAAAAGTCCCCAATTAATTGAGACCCCAAGGGATCTTCAACTCCGCGAAAAATCCTCTCTCCGGAAATCTAAAATTTTCGCTATTGCCAATCAAAAAGGTGGCGTGGGAAAGAGCACCACCGCAGTTAATTTAAGTGCATGCCTCGCGCAATCGGGGTATAAAGTCCTACTCATAGATATCGATCCTCAAGGTAATGCCACAAGCGGTGTGGGATTAGATAAAATTGAACGAAGGTATTGTATCTATAATGCTCTAGTTGAAGATAAGTCCCTTGGAGAAATCGTAGAAAGAACCGATATCGAACATTTGTTTGCAATTCCTGCCACTCTTCAGCTGGCGGGAGCGGAGATAGAACTGGTTTCATCCATCTCTCGTGAGTGCAGACTAAAGAAGGCCATTGAACCCATAAGGGAAAAATTTGATTACATCATCATCGATTGTCCTCCCTCTTTGGGCCTCCTAACCATAAATGCCCTTACGGCTGCAGACGAAATCATAATCCCCATTCAATGCGAATATTATGCTCTAGAGGGACTGAGCAAATTGTTAGAAAGCATAAGGCTGGTGAAAACTCACCTGAATCACGATTTGGAGATCGCGGGGGTTCTCATGACCATGCACGATATCCGAACCAAATTATCTCAGCAGGTCGTTGATGAGGTTGTAAAGTTTTTCCAAGATAAAGTCTATAACACCATCATTCCCCGGACGGTGAGGTTGAGCGAGGCTCCCAGTTATGGTCAACCCATCACCGTTTATGATGCTACATCTAAGGGAGCCGAAGCCTACAAAAATTTTGCAAAGGAAGTGATGCAACGTGGTTAAACGAGGATTGGGGCGAGGCTTGAGCGCACTAATTTCTACCTTAGGCCAGGAAGGGGAGGGGATTTGGGCTGAGGAGATTCCCGTGGAGAATATCTCTCCAAACCCGAATCAACCTCGAAAGCAATTCGACCCCCAAGCTTTTGAGGAGCTCGTGGCCTCAATAAAGGAATTCGGTCTCGTTCAACCCGTGGTGGTAAGACCCAAGGGCGACGGCTTCGAGCTTGTAGCCGGAGAAAGGAGATGGAAAGCCGCCAAGGAAGCGGGGCTGGCCACCATTCCCGCGGTGATCAAAGACTCAACGGATACGGAGTCTCTGGAGATTTCGCTCATCGAGAACCTGCAGCGAGAGGATCTAAACGCCATAGAGGAAGCCATGGCTTACCGCCAACTCATTGAGCAATACAACATCACTCAAGGAGAGCTGGCGAACCGTGTTGGGAGAAGTCGCGTTGCCATCACCAATACGCTACGCCTCTTACAATTGCCCGATGAGATAAAACAGCTCATTACCGATGGAGATATCTCTTCTGGTCATGCTCGTGCCCTTCTTTCCTTGGAGGATCCGGAGCAGCAGAAAAAATTGGCCAAGCGAGTTGTGGCTGAAGGGCTTTCCGTGAGGCAAACTGAGAACATGGTACGACTCTGGCAAATGTCCGGCGCCAAGCATCGCAGGGTTCTTCAGCCAAAGGCCTTCAAAACGATCGCCAAAAACTTGAGCGAGACGCTTTCCGCCAGGGTTAGAGTGAAGATGGCTCAAAAGAAGGGAAAAATCGAGATAGAATTCAAATCCATTGATGAGCTTGAGAGGGTCTACAAACTGATAATGCAAAGGATCCCCGTGCAGTAATCGAAAACAAGAGGAGAGATGCGAAGGCATTAATTGAGGGTATAATGATCTATACCCCACCGAGTGCGGTGGGGTATAATTTTAGGCATTGAAGAGGAGATGAGTTATAGATGATATATCTGGACAACGCTGCAACCTCCTATCCCAAACCGAAGCCAGTGATGGAAGCGATCGCGGAATGTTTCAAGCGGGCGGGGAGCCCGGGTCGAGGGGCTCATAAAATGGCACTCGCAGCGAGCCGGGTCATTCTAGAAACGCGGGAGCTTTTAGCCGAGCTTTTCAACGTCAAAGATTCCGCAAACATAGTTTTCACTCTCAATGCCACCGAAGCCATAAACTTGGGACTCAAGGGGCTCCTTAAGCCCGGCGATCATGTCATCACCACGAGCATGGAGCACAATGCCGTGACCAGACCCTTAAAGGATTTAGAAGCACAAGGGATCAAGGTTACGAAGATAAAGTGCTCTCAGGAGGGCCATCTTGACCTCGATGATCTCCGGGACTCCATCTCACAAGATACTAAAATCATCGTGATGACCCATGCCTCAAACGTCACGGGGACACTGATGCCCATCGAGGCCGCTGGGGAAATCGCACGGGAAAAGGCCATTTTTTTCATGGTCGACGCAGCTCAAACCGCTGGGATTTTCTCCATAGACGTTGAGGACATGAACATCGATCTTTTGGCCTTTTGTGGGCATAAGGGACTTTTGGGACCTCAAGGCACGGGCGGTCTTTACATAAATCCCAATATCGATCTCAAGGAGCTAAAACAGGGAGGCACGGGCGGATATTCTGAGGCCCCATTCCAGCCGCGAATCCGGCCGGAGAGATACGAGGCGGGAACCCCAAATACGCCCGGGATCGCCGGTTTGGGAGCGAGCTTAAAATTCATTCGAGATATAGGACTTCAAAGCATCCATGATTTGGAGAGGGATCTTACTCTTCATTTATTGGAGGGATTGAAGAAAGTGCCCCGGATTAAACTCTATGGACCACAAGCCGGGGAGGAGAGAGCACCGGTGGTTTCCCTGAATGTGGAGGGAATGAATCCCCACGAAGTGGAGTTCATTTTGGATCAGACCTTCGATATTACAGTTCGGGCTGGGCTACACTGTGCACCAGATGCTCATAGGACCATCGGCACAGAGGAGCTTGGGGCAGTAAGATTCAGTATCGGATACTTCAACACAATGGAGGATATAGATCAAACCATAGAAGCCATACGATATATTTGTGAAAAAAGTTGACGATATTAGCGCAAGGACTGGGAGAGAAATGACCACCAAATCGAGGAGAAATTATCTCTTTTTTATCTCAATTTTTCTCGTCATTGGATTCTTCGTCCTGTTCTGCCCCGTGAGGATCGAGGCAAGGGAGGGCAGAAAGTCCATTCTCATTGTCATCGATGGAATTGGCATCGAGGATTTAAGCCACCGCGATTTAACCCATCTCCAGGGGCTGATCGAAAAAGGCGCCATAGGATTGATGAATACCAGGACGGCTTCAAGGATATCCCCCGCTAACAATTATCTCTCCATTGGAGCGGGAGCGAAAGCAGAAGGCGGAGCCTTTGGGGGTTTAGCTTTTAATTCTTCCGAGGTTTATGAAACAAATCCCGCTGGTGAAATCTTCTGGCAGCGGACGGGGATAAAACCTCCGCCAAAGGGAGTAGTCACCTTGACCATTGCCAATATTTCACGTAGAAGCAAAAGACTTCCCTGGAATATTTTTCCAGGAAGCCTGGGGAAGGCTTTGAAGGAGGCGAAACTCAAAGCCGGAGTCCTCGGAAACGCCGATGTGGATCAAGAATTCCATCGAGAGATATCCTTAATATCCATGGATCAACTGGGAAGAATTCCCTTTGGAGATGTTGGGCAGGATATCCTTCAAAGGAGCCCAAGAAGTCCGGGTGGTTGGCAGACGGATTGCGACACCCTCCTCTCTAAATCTCTTTACCTCTTAAGAAAAGTTGATTTTCTGGCGATAGAGACCGGCGATACATCGCGGGTTAATGCCCGCTCCCCACTACTCATGGATTGGAGGGTATCCAGCGGGAGAAAATCTGCTTTAAAGCGAGCGGACGAGTTCATCGGGAGGCTGATCTCCCGGATTGATTTGGAGAAGACCCTCGTCATCGTGGTTACACCGACTCCCTCAATTAAGATGGTCAACGAGGGCAATAATCTCACACCCATCATCGTGGTCGGGGGAGGCATAAAACCCGGGATACTCACCTCTGAAACCACCAGAAGCCATGGAATCGTGAGCAACATCGACATTGCTCCGACCATACTCTCATACCTCGAAGCCAAAATTCCTCACGAAATGTTAGGATATCCCCTTCAATCGGAACCACAAGACCAATCCATTTCCTATTTGCTCTCCCTTAATGAGCGAATATTTAATAGGTCCAAAATTCGTGTTCCCGCACTAAAAATGTACGTCACCATCATCGCACTCGTTCTGATCATCTCCACCATATTTTTGCTCATGGGCACAACTCATAAGCGGCTCAGAGTTCTGCAGTTTCTGTTGCTGTGGCTTATCTGTGTCCCTGTCACCTTGCTTTTTTTGCCTTTTTCGATTTATTCTTCCCTCATCTTGACTACGATTTTGGCCTTCCTGGGAAGCGCAGTGGTTGCCTTAATGAGTTTGTTGTCTGGAAGGAGAGTCCTTTCCCCCATCATCTTCATAACTCTGCTCACCTCAAGCGTGCTTTTGCTGGATGTGCTCACGGGTTCTCACCTCATGCAGCGTTCGATCCTGGGATATTGTCCCATCATCGGGGCACGATTCTACGGTATAGGCAACGAATACATGGGGATTTTAATCGGTTCAAGCATCGCCGGAATTACCGCGCTCATGGACGTACCAAATTTTACTCGAAAATCCCATGTAATGTTGGCTGGACTGATCTTTCTGTGCTTGGTTGTCATATTCGGGCATCCAGCTCTGGGAGCCAATGTCGGAGGGACCATAGCCGCAGTTGTGGGATATCTTATCACCTATTTTGGGCTTCTGAAGCGCAAGATATCTTTGAAATTGATTCTCTTCATCACCCTTGCGGTAATCATTGCCCTTGCATCCCTTATATTCCTCGATTTATTTGGGATATCGCCCCCATCCCATCTGGGGAAGGCCATCACCCTAATTCGAAGGGGAGGCTCAGGTGAGGGATTAAAGATTATTCAACGAAAGTTCGCCATGAATGTCAGGGGAACCAGGTACACTTTCTGGACGAGGGTCTTGATAGCGGTATTGGTGATTTTCCCCATTTTAATAATCCGACCAGCGGGTATCTTAAGGAAGATAAAAAGCGATTATCCCTGCCTCACTTCGGGGTTGATGGGCATAGCGGTGGCCAGCATTGCTGCCTTTATCTTCAACGATACGGGAGCAGCAGCAGCTGCAACTACCTGCATTTTTGCCGTCGTAACCATCTTGTATATTATAATAGAAGAGCAAAAGGCTTCATTGAGAAAATTAAGGCAATGGGAGGAATGAGATGGAGGATCAGCGATTCGGCTACGAGGAATTCGGATTGGGGCTTCTACTCGGTGTAGCCTTGGGTTCCGTAATTGGTCTGCTCTTAGCCCCTCAATCTGGAGCGGCAACGAGAGAGCAGATCACCAGCAAGGCAACGGGTCTGAAAAGCTCTGTGCAAGAGCTCATTGAGCAAGCCAGGAAGAGCTTGGAACAGGCAGCAGCCAAGGTCGAAAGCGCCCTTGGGCTTGAGGGCAGGAGCATAAGACGGAAGCTGGATAAACTCAGGGCGGAGCTGGAGAAATATAATTTGAACGAGGTTTAAAAAGAGGACAAATTCGGTCATGAAGACTAAGCCAAAAGTGGCTGTTTTAATGGGCGGACGGTCCGCGGAGCGAGAAATTTCCATAATGACTGGAGAGGAAATATATAAGGCTCTGGTTCAGAAGGGTTACCCAGCGGTCAAAGTATATTTGGATGAAAATGTGGTCGAGAATTTAAAGAGGGAAAAGGTGGATGTGGTATTCATCGCCCTCCATGGACGATACGGAGAGGATGGAACTGTTCAAGGAATGTTGGAGATCCTGGGATTGCCATATACCGGTTCGGGGGTTCTGGCCAGCGCTTTAGGCATAAATAAAATTATGGCCAAAAGGATTTTTAAGGCTTCCAGTGTGAACACCGCCGATTTTTGCACCATCTCTCAAGAGGAGTATAAAAAAGATCCAACTTCAGTTAGGGAGAAGGTGATCGAGGAGATAGGGTTTCCTATGGTCATCAAGCCCGCGCGAGAGGGCTCGACCATCGGTTTAAGCGTGGTTCAGAAAAGCGATCAACTCGATGCCGCCCTTCAAGATGCTTTCGAGTACGATGAGCAACTTTTAGTGGAGAAATTCATCGAGGGAACCGAGGTCACCGTGGGCATTTTGGGTGATAAAGACCCCGAGGCATTGCCCACTTTAGAGATCGTCTCTAAAAAAGGGATCTATGACTACCAGGCAAAATATACCCCGGGCATGAGTGAGCATATCATTCCCGCTCGCATTCCCTCAGAGCACCGAAGAGCGGTTCAGGAAATGGCAATCAAGGCCCATAAAGCTCTGGGTTGTCGGGGATTCTCTCGAGTGGACGCCATCGTTACCAGGGAAGGGATTCCCTATATTTTGGAGGTAAATACCATTCCTGGAATGACAAGCCTAAGCCTTTTCCCCGATGCAGCCAGAGTGGCGGGCATTGCATTCCCCGATCTGGTCTCCAGGATAGTGGAAATGGCGCTTGAGAAGTAAATCATTTCCTTGCTATATTCCTTATCGCATCGATGATTATCAGTGGAACCAAAGAAGCCGTAAGGATTATACCCCATTCCCTGGCTCCGAGAAACGTCGTGTGAAAGATGGATTGAAGTGGGGGAATGTACAACACCCCCAAGTGGAGAATTATTGAACCCCAAATTGCAGCGAGAAGAGACTTGTTGGCGAGGGAGTGAAAGGTAAATACCGAGTGCCGCTCACATCTAAAGTTCAAGGTGTGAAGGATTTGTGCAAGCACCAAGGCCGTGAAAACCATTGATTGAGCACCTCGAAGAGGAACCTTCAACCAGAATAGGCCGGCCATGAAGGCGAATAGGGCTCCTAAGGTGAGTATCAACCCCTGCCAAAGGATTTGTAACTGTTTTTCTTTGGCCAATATGCCTTCGCCGATTCGGCGGGGAGGACGATCCATGAGATCTGGTGCGGGCGGATCCACCCCCAAAGCCAAGGCGGGGAGACCATCAGTCACAAAATTTATCCAAAGTATCTGAACGGGCAGAAGTGGTAAGGGAAACCCTGCAATCATGGCTAAAAACATGGTCAGAACCTCGCTAACGTTGCAGGAAAGAAGGAACAGAATGAATTTTTTGATGTTATCAAAGATCAATCTACCCTCACGTATTGCGGTGACGATGGTGGCGAAGTTATCGTCGGCGAGGGTAATATCGGAAGCTTCCTTGGTGACGTCCGTTCCCGCTATTCCCATGGCTATACCAATATCCGCCATTTTAACCGCGGGGGCGTCGTTTACCCCATCGCCAGTCATGCCCACGATGTGACCCCGATTTTTAAATGCCTTGATTATCTTGATCTTATCCCTTGGATCAACCCTGGCATAAACGGCGATTTCCTCGATCCTTGAAGTCAATTCCCTTTCAGACATTTCTTTGAGTTCCGTGCCGGTTATAATCTGTTTACGATCGAGGAGACTGATTTCTCTGGCTACGGTTTCGGCGGTCAATTTATGGTCGCCGGTGATCATGACCGCTTGCACATTAGCCTTGTGGCAAGTCTTTATGGCTTCATAGACCTCGCTTCTTGGGGGATCAGTCATACCTACGAGTCCAACGAATGTCAGATCCCTTTCCAAGGCCTCCGGTTCAATCTCCGGTGGTTCAGAGAATTCCCGGTAGGCCATGGCCAGGACGCGGTAACCCCTCCGAGCCATGCCACCATTTTTGTGGAGCAATCGCTTGCGCTCTTCTTCTGAGAGTGATTTGATGCTTCCTCCCCTGTGTATACTGGAGCACCGAGCCAAAATTACTTCGGGGGCTCCTTTAACCAAAGCTACATAAACTGGTTCATCGGTCTTCTTCCCGTAGACCATAGACCATAGACCATCGACCAATTTATGAACCGTGGTCATCCTCTTGCGTTCAGAATCGAAGGGAATCTCATTTAAGCATGGTGCTCGTTTTTCAAGCGCATCCTTCCCCAAGCCTACTTTCTCTGCGGCGATAAGTAGAGCTCCATCGGTGGGATCTCCTATCGGTTTTCCATCTCGAATTCGGGCATCGTTGCAGAGGGCCGCGATTTTAAAGAGGAGCATGAGGTCCTCAGAGGGAGCGGCCTCTTTGCCATGGATCTTTAGCCGGCCTTCATCCGTAAGTTCCCACATTTTATCTTCGAAGTAGATGAGCTTTACGGTCATCTGGTTTTTGGTAAGCGTGCCCGTTTTATCGGTGCAGATCGCTGTGGCGGAGCCCAAGGTTTCCACCGCGTGCAATCTCCGAACTATGGCATTTTTTTTCGCCATATTTTGGACTCCCAGGGCCAAGGTAACTGTGACCACTGCGGGGAGCCCTTCGGGGATGGCTGCTACGGCTAGGCTCACCGCGGCGAGAAACATGAGAGCCCAACTAAATCCCCTCAATATTCCGCTTAGGAAAACAATGAAGCATACCAGCAGGCAGAGAACGGCTATTCTTTTGCCCACTCTTTTGAGTTCCTTTTGGAGGGGGGTCTTCTCCTCTGCAATTTGCAGCATCCCCGCAATCTGACCCATTTCCGTGGACTTTCCGGTGGCCACGACCACGGCTTTCGCCTTCCCCCGAGCCACAGCCGTTCCCATATACACCATATTTTTTCTATCTCCCAAAGGGAGAAGACGATTGGAGATAGGTTCCGTGTGTTTATTGACGGGTTGCGACTCGCCGGTGAGGGCAGATTCATCCGTGGCAAAGGCGATGCATTCTATGATTCTGGCATCCGCGGGCACGTGATCCCCCGTTTCAAGTATGGTGAGGTCCCCGGGAACGACCTCTTCTGCAGATATCTCCACCTCTTGACCTAGGCGAATAACCTTGGCCGTTGGAGCAGTGAGCCTCTTGAGGGCCTCCATGGCTTTTTCCGCTCTGAATTCCTGCACGAATCCCAAAATGGCATTGAGGATGAGGATGGCTGAAATCGCCAGTGCATCAACAAGCTCCCTTAAGACGAGCCCAGAGACGATGATGGCAACGATGAGGACATATACCAAAAAATCTTTAAATTGAGAGAGAAAGATTTGGAGCGGGGAGGGCTTTTTCTTTTCTTCAAGCTCATTGGGACCGAAATGAATCAGCCTATTCCCAGCCTGCTTGGGATGCAAACCTGCCTTTACATCCGTCTCCAGGATGCTCTCAATTTCTCTTATCTTCAGAGTGTGCCAATATTTGATTTCGGGCATGAAGACATCTTTTTACCAAAAATTACAGCAATAAATATTGCTGCTTGCCAAAGTATACATTAAATTATTGGTAAAAACCAGGGTCGTGTTAGACTGTTCTTAATGGCAGCTTCAAAGGAAGTTTTGGGGAGATTAAAAAGGAGGGAGGAAAACCGGGGATATTCAAGAAAGATATTGAGAGCGAAAGAAAAATCAATAAGGGGGAAACACGAGGGGAGAAAAGATAACCTTAAGCGTCATTAAAGCAGATGTAGGAGGCTTTGTTGGGCACTCCGATGTACACCCGGCATTACTCAAAAAAGCCGAGGAGTGTCTGGCTGAAGTCAAGAAAAAGGGTTTGCTCATCGACTACTACAGGAGCAAGGTGGGCGATGATATCGCCCTGATCATGACACACAAGCGAGGGATCGATGATGTAGAAATCCACCGTTTTGCTTGGGAAACTTTTGAGAAGGTCACAAAGGTTGCGAAGGAGTATGGGCAGTATGGAGCCGGTCAAGACCTCTTGGCCGAGGCCTTTTCGGGCAATGTCAAGGGCATGGGGCCGGGTGTAGCCGAGATTGAATTCGTGGAGCGGGAAAGTGAACCGGTGATCATCTTTCTGGCGGACAAGACCGAACCCGGTGCTTGGAACTATCCACTTTTTAAGATGTTTGCCGATCCCTTTAATACCGCCGGCCTGGTCATAGACCCGAAGATGCACGATGGCTTCAATTTTGAGGTAGATGACCTCATTGAAAAGAGGAAAATAATGTTCTCCTGTCCCGAGGATCTTTACGATATGCTCGTCTTCATTGGGGCACCGGGACGATTCGTGATAAAGTACGTCCTCCGCAAGGACGGCGAGATCGCGGCGGCCACCTCAACTCAGCGCTTGTCCCTCATCGCCGGAAGATATGTGGGCAAGGATGATCCGGTGATGATCGTGAGATGCCAAAGTGGTTTGCCCGCCGTGGGCGAGGTTCTGGAGCCTTTTTCCATGCCTCACCTCGTTGCCGGTTGGATGAGAGGCTCTCACCACGGTCCACTAATGCCCGTTTCCTTTAAAAATGACACACCAACCAGGTTTGATGGTCCTCCTCGTGTGGTCGCCCATGGTTTTCAGCTGTCAAGAGGGAGATTCATCGGTCCCAGGGATATGTTCGCCGATCCCGCCTTCGATCGTGCCCGGCGTATCGCCCTCAGGGTCACGGACTACATTCGAAGGCATGGACCCTTTGAACCTCACCGCTTACCCCTTGAGGAGATGGAATACACGACGATGCCTTCGGTGATGGAGAAGCTCAAGGATAAATTCGTGGCCGTTGAGTGAGAACTTCATTTTTGTGGGGTTAAGATTGAGCGGGTTAAAAACAAAACTTTTGGTCTTAACCATCTTTGTGGGTGGAACAATATTTTTTTCCCAC
>JBFMAG010000056.1 GCA_040755895.1 Actinomycetota bacterium
GTCGAAAGTCGAAAGTGAAAAGGTGAAAAGCTCGGGGAGAGGTTTTTATTGCATTGGAGAATATAGATTTTACATCGTGCCTCTGAGATCCCAAATTCCAATTTTTAACTGGAGGGCAAGGTGAATTTCCAGGAGATAATCTTCACTTTGCAATCATATTGGGCGGATTACGGCTGTGTAGTTGCTCAACCTTACGATGTGGAGGTCGGAGCGGGAACCTTTAATCCCGCTACTTTCTTGAGGTGTTTGGGACCTGAACCCTGGAAAGTAGCTTATGTGGAACCTTCACGTCGACCTACAGATGGGAGATACGGGGAAAATCCCAATAGACTCCAATTCTATTATCAGTTTCAAGTCATCTTGAAGCCATCCCCCGATGATGTCCAGGATGTTTATCTGGCAAGCCTTGAAAAACTGGGCATCGATTCCAAGAGGCACGATGTCCGATTCGTTGAAGACGATTGGGAGTCCCCAACTTTGGGTGCTTGGGGTCTTGGCTGGGAAGTATGGCTCGATGGGATGGAAATTACTCAATTCACATACTTTCAACAGGTCGGTGGGTTGGATTTGAAACCCATTTCCGCAGAGCTAACTTACGGGATAGAACGAATTGCCATGTTTCTTCAGGGGAAAAGGAGTATTTTCGATTTGGAGTGGATAGATGGCATAACATATGGGGAAATCCATCATCGTGGAGAGGTCGAATGGTCTAAATACAATTTTGAACTCGCCAACGTGAACATGCTTTTTGATCTGTTCGGTAAATTTGAAAAGGAATCAAAGACCGTTTTGAAAAAGGGTTTGATTCTTCCCGCCTATGATCATGTCCTTAAATGCTCTCATGTCTTCAACCTCCTTGATGCCAGGGGAGTGCTCAGCCATCAGGAGCGAACTCGCTACATCGCTCGGGTCCGCGATTTGGCAAAGAATGTCGCCGAGGTATATATCGCCTATAGGGAAAAACTTGGCTTCCCCCTCCTTAAAAAATAGCAGAGCATCTGAGCTTTGAAGCGGAGGCGAGATGGGAAAAGACTTGTTGCTGGAGATAGGAACGGAGGAGATGCCCGCTTCTGCAGTTAACTTGGGCATCGAGCAATTGAGGGAAAATGCTTCAAAGATGTTTGAAGCCAAAAGACTCTCCTTTTTAAGTTTAGATGCCACGGGGGCGCCTCGCCGACTTGTCCTGCTCGTCACCAACCTTTCCGAAGTGCAAAGCGAGGTTGTGCATGAAATTAGGGGTCCGGCTAGGAAGGTCGCTTATACGGATGATGGTGAACCCACGGCAGCGGCCATAGGATTCGCCAGTGCACAAAAGGTCAAGGTAACAGATCTCGTAGTGAGGTCCACTCCTCAAGGGGATTATGTATTCGCCATCAAGAGAGAGAAGGGCCTGCCCACATCTCGACTGCTTCCTGAACTCCTCCCAAAGCTCATCCTATCGCTATCTTTCCCTAAGTCCATGCGTTGGGGGGAGGGGGAGATTCGATTTGTCAGACCTATAAGGTGGCTATTGGCTCTTTATGGAAATAAAGTGGTCGATTTCTCCCTTGATAATCTGAGAGCAAGCAATCTTACCTGGGGACATAGATTTTTAGCGAAAAATCCATTAAAGGTTAAAAATCCTCGAGATTATTTCGGTACTTTGGAGGAAAAGGGTAAGGTCGTCGTGGATCATCGTAAAAGGGAGAGGATCATCAGGGATAAGATCGAGCAAGTTGCCAAAGAGATTGGTGGAAGGGCATTGATTGATCCCCAGACTTTTACCGAGGTCGTAAACCTAGTTGAATTCCCACATACGATCTTCGGTGCCTTTCCTTCGGAGTACGTTTCTTTACCCCATGATGTCCTAGCCACCGTCATGGAGTCGCATCAGAGGTATTTCCCCGTCGAGGACGAGGAAGGCAATCTTTTGCCCTACTTTATCGTAGTTCATAATGGTGACCCAATGCACGATGACACCATCAGAAAAGGTCACGAAATGGTACTCACCGCTCGACTGGCGGATGCCAAATTCTTTTACGAGGAAGATCAGAAAGAGCCGCTTGCCGCCCGATTAGAGAAACTTAAAGGCATAATCTTCCAGGAGAAATTGGGTACGCTGCATGATAAGGCGAAGCGCGTTCAAAATCTGGTTATGGAGATTGGACGCGCTCTCAAGATCGACGAGAGTACCCTAAAAGAAGCCGAAAGGGTGGCTTATTTGAGTAAGGCGGATTTGCTCACCGAAATGGTTGGAGAATTCTCAGACCTTCAGGGGATTATGGGTAGGGAATATGCTCGCCTTTCAGGTGAGCCCGAGAATGTAGCTATCGGTATCTTTGAACATTATCTCCCCCGTTTTGCCTCGGATATCCTTCCTTCAACGCCCGTGGGGAAAATCGTGAGCATTGCAGATAAATTGGATACCATCGTTGGCTACTTTTCGGTGGGGCTTCTTCCCACAGGCTCTGAGGATCCCTATTCCCTCCGTCGACAGGGACAGGGGATAATCAGCATAATTCTGGAGAATCGATTTCCCCTTTCCCTCTCGGAGATGATCCATCTTTCTTTGGATCTTTATCATAAGGCGGGCTTCAAGTATCGCCCTTTCGAAGAAGTTGAAATCGAACTCCAGGATTTTTTCATGGGAAGGTTCAAAGGTGAGTTGCTAACCGAGGGCTTCAATTATGATATCATCAATGCAGTTCTCGGTGAAAAACCCGACAATTTGACGGATTTGAGGGATAGAGTCGTGTCCATAGCCAAGTATAAAGAGAGTCCCATCCTGGACGACTTAATCGTGGCCTTTACCAGGTGCAAGAACCTTTCCAATCCCAGCCTGGGGAGTGGGGTAAAAGAGCAACTCTTTTCAGAGGAGGAGGAAAGGGGGCTCTATCAAAAATTGATTGAAGTCGAGAAAATCATCGATGAATATTTAGAAAGAACCGATTACGATCGAGCCATAGAGAATTTAGCGGGGCTTAGACCCTATGTTGACCGCTTTTTTGATAAAGTATTGGTGATGACGGAGGACAAAAGGATTCGCCATAATCGAGTTTCTCTCCTCAACAGGTGCGTAGAGCTCTTCCTGAAAATAGCCGATTTTTCCCAACT
>JBFMAG010000057.1 GCA_040755895.1 Actinomycetota bacterium
TTGCCCCTCGCTTTAAACAGATTTACCTTTATTATATATTTGTCATACTACCATAGCTATGATAATCTTGTCCGTCCAATTTTTTCCGTGTGGGGTTGATCCAAGAGATGGTATTGGGACTTTTGGGATTGATGGCTGCCTCATTCTTGGCGGCATTATCAGGGGCTATTGTGCCCGGACCCGTTTTTGTCGTCACCGTTGCTGAATCCATAAAACGAGGTTATATCGCAGGTCCCTTGATCATACTGGGTCATTTCATGATCGAAGCAATCATAATCATCTTGCTCTTCCTAGGCTTAGGTGCTGCACTGGAATCTGCATGGGCTAGAGTCATCATCGGCTACATAGGTGGAGTTATGCTCATGCTGATGGGATTTTATCTAATGATTGTTTCCAAGAACGTTCGTCTCGATATAAAACCGGGTCCAATTAGAGAAACTAGATTCTCCGCTTACGGCCTTCCCATTGAGGGATTTCTAACCAGTATCTCCAATCCTCACTTCTTTTTATGGTGGGTAGCAATAGGTATGCCCATCATGTACAAGAGCATAGAGATCGCAGGGATAATTGGCTTCACAGCTTTTCTAATTGGACACGTCGTTGCGGATTTAGGTTGGTTCGGGTCTGTTAGCTACTCCATCGATAAAGGAAAGAAATTTTTGAGCGACATTCTACTTAGATATATCGTAGTTGGCAGTGGGGTTTTCTTGGTGATTCTTGGAATTTCTTTTATCCAATTTGCCTATAAGGGTTAGTCTGACTTTTTTAGTCTGTCCCCCCATTTTGTAGCGCGGCGGTTCATCCGCCGCATTTTCGTCTTGGGTGGGGATAAACCCCACCCCTACCTGTTCTTGTTGCAGCTGCCGGTGGGCATGGCTAGTACTCGGAAGCCTGCCCGCCATTGCTACGTTCAGGCGTTGGCAGGCGGGGGATGCCCCAAACAATATAAGTGTTACCAATGTGCATGAACATTAATCTATGTTCTGGGTTTAAAGTTAGGAGGTTAAGGTAAAAGTCTTAAGAATAATATGGAAGCAAGGGCAGCCATAATCCCTCCATAGATGAAGGGCGCGGGGACACTCACGTAGGTCCACAAGAGACCAGCGATAAAGCTAGCGGCAAAGGTTACCAATCCCGTCGTTGTATGGAATATTCCCAAAGCCGTACCCCTTTTTTCGGGGGGAACTAAATCCGAGACAAAGGCTCTGCTTACACCCTCGGTCATGGCCACATAAAATCCGTAGATGGCAAAAAGTCCCCAAACGTAAATACTCGTCCTCACGAAGGCGAAACCGAAATACACTGCGGCAAAGATGAAGAAGCCGGTCATTATGACCCTTCTTCGTCCAATTCTGTCGGAGAGAATTCCCGCTGGAGTCGAAAGGATAGCATAGACGGAGTTATAAAGTACATAGGCGGCCACGACCAACATCGTTGAGAATCCCAAATTCTTCGCCCGCATGATCAGGAAAACATCGCTGGAATTACCCAGTCCGAAGATCAAAATGATTAAGAGAAAGAGTTTGAACCTGCGGTCAAACTGACCTAAGTTGAACTTTGGCGCTTCAGCAGGGGACAGTGCTACCTTTACCCTCTCCCTCACGAATAAGAGGAGGAGTACAACGGCTACAGATGCCGGAATGAAAGCGATTAAAAAGATGAGACGATAATTTTCCTCGAGAAGAGTCAAAAGGACCAAAGCCAATAGAGGACCGAGAACCGCTCCACTCGTATCCATGGCTCGATGGAAACCGAAAGCTTTTCCGCGGTTCTGGGTATTGGTTTCATCGGCAATCATGGCGTCTCTGGCTGAAGTCCTTACTCCCTTGCCGAATCGATCAATAAAGCGGGCGACAAGGACAACTGGCCAACTGAAGGCAGCAGCTAAAAGTGGTTTGGCCACAGCGGAACAGCTATAACCGGAGACGATGAAGGGATGCCGCCTACCCAATTTATCGGAGAACCATCCCGAGAATACCTTCAAGATGCTGGCGGTACTTTCTGCAATGCCCTCGATTACTCCGACGATTGCCATGGGGGCACCCAAAACTGCCGTCAAGAAGATGGGAATGAGAGGATAAATCATCTCGCTACTGATGTCAGTGAATAAACTCACCATTCCCAAGATGAAAACATTTTTCGTTATTCCCCGGAGGATAAAATCTTTCTCTCTTCCCACTTCTTTAAGACAATTTCCCCCTCATTTCCTTAAAAATAAAACTAAAATAATACCTCCCACCACCAAGTTTAGATAATAAGTTAGAAATCGCCAAAGTATAACAAAGACAGCCAACAAATGTTTGGGAACCAAAGAAGTTAGCAAGGCTGCAAACCCCAGTTCGGCTGCTCCACTACCTCCAGGTGTGGGTGAAAGAGGAATGAGGAAAAATAATACAAATTGGTAAAAGAGGACCTGTACCACATTGATCTTGACCCCAAACCCCAAAAGCAACAAAGGTGCAATCGCAAACAAAAGTAGCCAACATAAAATTATACAGCCGGCAACAGCCAGGACCATCAAAAAATTGGAGCGAAAGAGAAGTGAGAGACCTTGATGTAACTTCTCAATCTCATGAGCAATAGAGGTTTGGATTCTTTTCATACGCTCGGTTCCAAAACACCTTACCAAGGGAGACCAACTGCAGCAGGCAGAGGCAAGATGTCCCCCTTTCTGTGGTCTCCACAGAAGATAAAGAAATAGGAGTGTAAATAAAAACAAAGCTACAAGTGTGGGGCCAAAAAAATCAATCCAAGAAGATTTAAGAGACAAATGAGGGCGCAGCAAGAAAAAGGCTACAAGTCCAATAATACCAAAAAACCAGGAGGATAAAAGAGCTCTAGTGGATACTACAGCCGTTGATTCCCCAGCAGAGAGTCCCTTCTTTGTTAGAAGATAAATCTGTGCGGGCACTCCCCCGGAGCCGAAGGGAGTAACAAAACCTACAAAATTGCTGGCTAAAAAAATCCTAACCAAGCTTAAAAATGGAATAAATTTACCCACTCCATGGATTAAAAGACCGAATCCTACTCCCTCAAGCAACCACATGGAAACCAGACACAGGAGAGCCAGTAGTAGAAAATTGATTTTAATTTGGCAAAGAGAAACCCACGTTTCAGGAGCAGCGGAGTACGATACCAAAATAACGATGGCAACAACGCTTAGGCCAATGGCAAATGAAATCCCCCTCTTTATTTTGGTCACATTCACTGTTTTCTTATCACTCATCATTGAAGGTGGTCATCAGAAAGGAGCTTTGGCTCAGCTTCCATTGAGCTTTGTTGCCTTTCGAACAAAAGCTAAAAGTTGTTACTTTTTTGGAATCAAGCTGAGACTTTTCTCAGTCTACCCTGGTACATCTCCACAATTTCCTGTACCGTTGTAGCATCTTCAGAAGCCTTATCGGACCTATAATTGCCCGTGAACCGGGGGAATCTGATGGCTAGACCGCTTTCCTTCCTGATCTTATTCCAGGCACAGGTATGCACCGGACTCAAAGTGATCTCGGCACCGATGGTTTCCAAAACGAGACCGGGGGTAAACCACACATCCGCCTCAATTAGTGAGTCAACTCTCGGATGCTTATGGGAGATTCTATACTTTTCCAGCTTGTCTGGTAACTCGGCGAGATCCTTGTCGGTAAAGCCGGTTCCGCACTTAGTCACCGTGAGGAAGATATCCCTTTCCGGATCGTATGCTGCCAGAAGCAGAGCACCATAAGTTCCAGCCCTCTTACCTCTCCCATGAAAGGCACCGACAACCACGAGATCAACGGTATCCGTCATCTCACTCTTGTATTCGCGCTTGTACTTTATCCACAGCCAGCCCCTTGCTCCCGCCTGATAGACCGCATGAGGACCGGTAGATTTGCAAACCAAACCCTCGCAACCATCCTCGATTGCTTTCTCAAAGAACTTCTCCAACTCTTCAACATTGCTGGTCACAAGATAAGTGGTTAAACCAACTCTATCACTTATCCTTACGATTTTTTCGAGTGCCTTTCTCCTTTGGGGATAAGAACAAAGGGTCAAATCCTTTCCATCAACGTAGAGGACGTCGAAGGCAAAAATTGAGACGGGGTACTCCTCCATTGCCTTCTCAATCCCATACTTCCTGCGCCTGTGCATGAGCTCCTGAAAGGGTTTCATCTCCCCGGTATCCAAATCCACGGCTACACACTCACACTCGATTATGGCCTCTTTGGCTCTTATATTCTTCCGCCCCAGCTCCAAAACGTCTGGATATTGATGGGTGATATTCTCCAACCTGCGGGAGAAAAGGGAAATTTCATCGCCCCTTTTGTGGATTTGGATTCTCTCACCATCGTATTTATACTCCACCGCGCAACTCCCCCCCATTTTATCCAATATCTCTTGAGCCGAGGGGAGTCTCTCCGCGAGCATCGGTCGGATGGGCTTCCCCACATGGACTCCAAACCTTCTTATCCCCTTTAGCCCATCCTTGGCTATGGTGCTGGCAACCTCTCCCAAATCCGAGGAGATATTGTAGGCTCTCTCCACCTCCTTCCGAAAATGCTTTCCCCCAGCGTAGACGATAGCCAGCGCATCAAGCATGGTCATATCGGCGATTCCCAGTCTGAGCTTGCCCGTGACCGTTCGGATGATGTACTTTGCCTCCTTTGGGCTTGCTTTCTTGAGTAAAGAAGAGAGTAAATTCATCTTCATTTCGATGGTGCCCGGTCCCATGGTTTTGGCCATCTTATCCAATGTTTCATAGACCTCTTCTACGGTGAGGGGTTTTTCCACGTGATGTGCTTTTTCCTCAAGGAGTCTTTGGATGGTCTCCCCCAAATCGCCGGTTTCTCTATAGCTCTTTTTGACCCTGTCCTCACCAACATCTGCGGCCAAGGCAACCGCCCTTATGGCCAGCTTCTCGGCTATCCCGATCTCTATGCCCATATAATCTGGGTATAGTTTTCCTTGAGTGAGGTAGACCACTTTACCTATGGCTTCTTCGGAGGTTCTCTTGATTAGATCCACTAGGTAATCGGTCATCTGCAATCTTTTGCTTGTACGCTCGATCTTCTCATAAGCCTCGGCAATGAGCCCGTAATCCATCGTCCCCTCCAACACATAATACCTTACATTTTCTTCCTAATTTTTCCACATTTTATACTTCAATATTTTTAAGAATTTTAGAATTACCTGGTCAAAAGCTTAAGCTTTTTGTGTCGTCGGTTTGGAACTAATCCTATTCTACCTCCAATCCCAAGCTCAAAGCAAAAGCGTAATACACCGTTCACAGTTGACCGTTCACGGTTCACAGTAATTAAGTTAAGTCATAACACATAAACTTGCCGCTCAGCCTCGCACAGGCGAGTGTGAGCGACGGCGTCGCCCCGACTAGTCGGGGAGCATTAAACAATAAATTTTGAAATTATAACATACATAGTGATTATATCTAGATTAAGCAATCTTTTTGGGACGAGTTATTCCAGAAGCGCATCTATTCAGAGGAAGAGGAACTCCAAAAAGAGATGAATGGTCGTTTAGCCAAAGTACTTCTCTCTTATAGATGAATGGTCGTTTAGCCAAAGTACTTCTCTCTTATCGCTTTTGAGAAAGACTTCGTGAGGTTGAGTACCCTCTCAGCGAATTCAACCGAAAGAGAACCCGTACCGCAGCTTGGCGTCACGAAGGAAGATTGGAGTAAGAGCTCCTTATCTATGCCCTTCTCGCCCAAAAGATCGATGTTCGATTCGAATCTCTTCATCAGGCTTTCAGTGCTTTCCCTGGCAATATCCTCCGATGTTGGGACAATTCCCCAAGCCAAAAGACCACCGCGCTCAAGGAATGCCTTTAATTCCTTGGGGTATAACGCAAAACTCTCAAAATAGTTGTAGGCGTCAAAGCTTACCACATCCACGTTGGTATCCATGAGGACTGTCCAGTCGGTCCGCCCGCAACAGTGAATGCCGGTTAAACCATCGATGGCGCCCATGCACTCGTTGAGATAATTGATAACCTGATCCCTCTGAAGGCTGACAAAGGCTGAGCCGAAGGAAACCAGATAGGGCTCGTCGAAGAAGATGAGAGTTCCAACATCCTTTGGGGCAATTTGGGTGAACTCTCTCTCCTGCCATTTCGCCTTTAGGGCAAGGGTTTTCAATACGGTATCGAAGATCCCCTCATTGTATACGATTGCCTTCTTATTCTCATCGGTAACGGTTAAGCCAAAGCTAATGGGACCAGTGACCTGTCCCTTGAGCAACTTGAGCTCCTTTGGTCTACTTTTCTTCAAGACATCGACGAAGACGTGAAAGCCATGGGCATAATCGGGTGTGAGGGCGAAGACATCGATATCCTTCGCGAGATATCTTTCATAGAATTTCTCGATTTTTGGAGTGACATCTCCGGATGTGTCGAAGAAGATTCGATGTCTTTGTTCATCCATAACCACACAGGGCATGCCCTCACTATATTGGATGTACATATTCTCTCGAAGGGATAGACGTGGAAGCTGAGGCCAAACGGGTATCTCTGGAAAATTTTCCAATACGATCTGGCACGCCCTTTTTGCATCAGTATGGGGCATACTCCCAATAGCCGTTGGCATGCAACATGGTTTAAATCCTGCCACTGATTTCACCTTCCCCTTCGATACTTCCCCGCCAGCAAGTGGACGCAGGGAGGCTTGCCATTAAAACTTAACCTCGATGATCCCCAGGGGGCAGGATTTTACACAGAGTGCACAAAAAATGCACTTCTCCTTGTCGAATTCTAACTTCCAGGTCTCTTTATTTAACCGTAAAGCTTTGGGAAGACAAACCGCCGTGCAGGCTCCGCAATCCACACACTTTGCTTCATCAAGTGTAATATCCCTTGCAGCCTCCTGGACCTTGACATCTTGGCTTTTTAAATAGGCGATTCCTTGATTTATCTTCTCTTCATCCCCCTCCACATCGAGAACCATTCTTCCCACTTCTTCTTCGTGAATCTCAGCTCGCAGGATGTTGATGACAAGATCGAAATCCTTGACCAAATGGTAGGTTATGGGCTTATCCACCCTTTCTGGGGGGAAAGTCAATACGATTTTCTTCCGGACCACTTATATCTCCTCCCTTGAAATCTCCAGAGGTTTGAAGGTTCTTTCCAAAGAAAGTCTTTCGATGGGTTCCTGAAGCAGGAATTTCCCCTCTTGAATCAGGGATTTAAGGGCGTTGGCGATCTCCCGTGCTTTGGCATAGCTCGATAGGGGCGCGGTGGGTACATTCTTGCCTTTAATTGTGATCTCTCCGCTCCTCAGCTCCCTATAGCTCACCTTCCCCAGCATGGGTCTTGATCGACGAGGTATGCCATAATCGATGATGGTGGTATAAATTTCGGCGTCGTTCACTTTCACAAATTCTACCATTTCCTCATCCAATATGGGGATGGGGATGCCCACCCCCACGAATATGGTTGTTCCATACCTATAAAAGCTCGCGGCTCTAATGTAATTGGTGCTCATTTGTTTCAAATCGCCAATAAGCGCAAGGGTACCCGCCGAGCCCAGTGGAATTCCATTCGGTGCTCTTTCTTGGATCGGGTTGTGCTGGGTTCCCTCCCAAGCAACGTAGCCAATGGCTCCAGCTAAGAAGATCCTAGTCCCAATGCCAATCGTCCGATAATAAGGATCGTTAAGCAAGGGGCTGAGTTGTCCGGCACTGGAATAGGTAGCATTACCTATCTTGGGTAGGAGCGTACCCATATAAGTGAAGATCGTCCTGTCGGATGAATTTACGGCAACGCAATAATTTTGATAAGAATTCCTGGGATTATATAAATATACCTGATTGATGTCATCCTTCGTTATATAGGTTTCTATCTCCTTGCGGGGATAGCAATCCGTGCCGTATGCCACCGCCTTCAGTTTCACGGGCTTCCCTGCAATCAAGTCCTCGATTACGTGTGCTCCACCATAACTCAAACCTTGAGTTTCGGAAAGCTCCGTGGCTCCAATGTAGGCATCGACCGCAGCAATACCCGTATAAGCTGGGACATCATTTAACCATACCTTCGCCATCTTTATGGGGGGGTCGGCATGACCGAAATTGATGAAAGCACCCGTAGAACACATTGGACCAAAGGTTGCCGTGGTCACCACATCGATTTCCCTGGCAACCCTCTTGGTGCCCTTCTCAGCAACGAGGTCGATGATCTCCTCAGCGGTAACCACGACCGCCTGACCTTTTTTTATCTTTTCGTTTATCTCCTGATAAGTCTTGAGCATCGAGACACCCCCTATTTTGGTTCATGGTTCATGGTTCATGGTTCATGGTTCATGGAAAAATTTATCTCTCATTTTAGCACTACTAGTAAATTTTTAATACATGGAGTGGCTCTAGCCCTGTATTGGAGCATAAAAATTGAGTTTAAGAATTTATTGTGCCTGGTAAATGAGGGTGGCGAGGTCTGACCCCGAGTATAGATTTCAACTTTTTAATCAAAGAGTTGAAAGTGGGGGTCATCTCCACGGCGGGTTGATCCTTGATCATCAAAAGGGGTAAATCCTTTAATTCGGTGAATAAAAGATCCTTTACATTGGATTTGAGTAAATTGGCCACTTTCTTTGAGGTGTAAAACTCAAGGCCAAAGGCCACACAGACCAACTCTTTTTCATCCGACTCTTCCTCTTGCTCTTCACTTTGTTTCGCCAGCTCAATGATGCTCAAATACTTTTCGATGTTTAAGATGGGTCCATTCAGAGCCCGGAAATGCTTTATATCCTTGAGGGGAATGGCTTTCTCTCCCTTTTCGTATTTAAATTCGATTTTGCTTTCCTTGAAATCGTCGTCTACTATGAACTCTTCCATAGTTCCCATATAGCTCTGGCCATTTTTCAGATAAAGCTCCCCTTTCCGCCACTCATCGAAAAATTCAGTGAATTTTTTCACATACCATTTCATTTTAATTCCCCCAGAATAATACTACCCTTTAAATATAATCGGCATATCCGCTTGCTCTTTAAATACTTCCAACTATTTATCCAATGGCCTTTGCCAATGGTGGACCAACCTGCTTTTTCCTGGAGATAACACCGGGGAGAAATATCTTTCCACCTTCCAACTTTCTTCCAAAGGCTTTCTCTATGAACTTCGTCCTGCCCACAGCCAGAAGTTCTGTCCCCTCTTTCATGATATCCGTGAGCATCAGCGCCAATATGTCCAGCTCCTTATCGAGGCGAATTTGTTCCATGGTCTGTAATATCTCATCTTTGTTCTTTAATACGATAGCGGAATCGATCGTTTCCACCTGTCCTATTCCCACCCTTAAATCCCCAAAGTTGTAGGTCTTAAAATCGGCGAATATCAAATCCTTAGGTTTCATGGAAACTATCTCTGAAGATTCACAACACATCCGAATCCCAAATTCGATGGGATCCTCGATCCCGGCGATTTTCGCCAATTCCTCGGCGGCCATCTTGTCCTCTTCGGTGGTCGTCGGCGATTTAAAAAGAACCGTGTCAGAGAGGATGGATGCCATCAAGATACCGGCAATCTCGCGAGGGATTTCCACACCGAGTTCCCCAAATCTTCTCCAGATGATGGTCGCCGTGGACCCAACGGGCTTGTTTATGACCAAAACGGGCTCCTTGGTCTGCACATCCCCCAACCGATGGTGATCGATTATCTCCAAGATATTCGCTTGCTCTATGCCGTCGGCGGATTGCTTTATCTCATTGTGATCCACCAGGATGACCTTCCTTGGAATGGGATTTACAAGATCGCTTCGGGTCAAGATTCCCATGAGGCGATTTCCGGAATCGATGACCAGAGCCTGCCTGTATTCGGAAGCCATCACATCCTCGGTCACTTCGCTCAATAAATCCTCTTCCTCCACGGTGAATATCTCTCTTTGCATGATTTTCTCCGAGGGAATGCTCAAATTTATGAGTCTCGCAGCAGCATATGTATCATGGGGTGTAGTGATAATGGCCGCTCCGCGGTCCCTCGCCAGCTGCACAATCTCGGGGGAGGGATCGAAATTGCCCGTTATTACCAAACAGGATACCTTTCTCTGCAAAGCTGCTTTCTGTGCCCTCTCTCGGTTGCCGACGATGATGATGTCCCCGGGTACAATGTAGTTAACCATCGTTTGAGGAAGCATGGCTCCAATGAGCACATTTCCCGAAATCAATTTGTGAGCATCCCCCACGATCAATTTCCCATCCAGAGTCTGAACGATCTTTGAGATCTCAAGGGAGATATCCTTCAAGCTTCTGATCTTGATTTCCTCAATATAGCGGTGAGCCATATCTCGCTCCGTGACAATGCCCAGCAAGCGTTGATCCTCATCGACGATGGGGATGGATTTGATTCCGTGAGTGTAAAGGAGTTCGCCAATCTTCCGAATGGGAGTATGGGGACGGGCGGTGATCACCGGTGAAGTCATGACATCCTTGACTCGAATTTTAACGTGGGGGATCAGTTCTGGTGGAGAAAGATTGAAATAATTGAGGACAAATTCGGTCTCCCTATTTATTTTGCCCAGCCGAGCTGGGATGTGATGCTCGCTTTCAATATGATTCTTTAAATAAGCATAAGCGATTGCCGAACAGATGGAGTCCGTATCCGGATTTTTATGACCAATGACATATACTGTTTCTGACATTGCGCCTCCAAACTATAATTCGTTCACAAACTTTCTTTTCAGCATCATCTCAAATTCAAAATTTAAATGCAAAATGTAAAATGACCTGTCTGCCGACAGGCAGCAATCCAAAATTTAAAATGATTTAATTTAAAAAATTTCGCATTTGATATCTCATTTTTATTTTTTACATTTTACATTATGCCTGATCGTGCATCGACTTTAGATTTTCTCGAGGGGTGCATACTCAACTAGCAGGGTTTTCTCGCCCTCGGTGGGGAAAAAGACTGTTATCTGATCGGCTCCTTTGACGGCGACAACCTTGCCCCTTCCAAATTTCTTGTGTATGACCTCATCACCGACGGAGAAGACGTATTTCTTCTCAGGAATTTTGACCTGCCTACCCGTCCGGTGGGCGGGCTCGCCGGTAGGCACGGCTTCTACCTGCTCCGCAAGGTAGGTTAGTTCCTCGGGGATTTCCTTCAAAAATCTCGATGGAATATTATAACTCGGTCCACCCCAAAGGCTACGGGACCAGGCATGGGTGAGATAAAGTCTCTCTTTCGCTCTGGTGACCCCAACGTAGCATAGGCGGCGCTCCTCCTCGAGTTCCTCAGAGACTGTCATGGAACGGATATGGGGGAAAACGCCATCCTCCATGCCCACCATGAATACCACGGGAAATTCTAGACCCTTGGCATTGTGAAGGGTCATTAGGGTCACAGCCTCTTCGGATTCCTCATAGGTATCTATATCCGTGAGTAGCGAAATTTGATCCAAGAATTGATCGAGACTTGGATTTGGATGGCTTTCCTCGAACTCCTTCATCACCGTTAGAAGCTCTCTTATATTGTCTATCCTTCCCTGGGCCTCAACTGTCCTCTCTTCCTCCAAGGCAGCGATGTAGCCCGTTTTATCCAGGACCTTCTCCGTGAATTTGGCGATACTCTCCTCCTCGCTCCCCGCCTCCCGGTGGGCAAGGTCAGCCATGAGTTTTTCCAGCATATTTAAGAACCGTGCCACCGCTTTTTTAGCCGCCGTTGATAGGAGGTGATTTTCCTGGGCTTTTTTCAGAGCCTCAAAGAAGCTTATGCTCTCCCTCTGAGCAATCTGGTCCAATGCGCTTAAGGTCATCTTTCCGATACCCCTCTTGGGAACATTGATGATCCTTTTGAGACCGATGGTATCCTCCGGATCGCAGATTACCCTCAAATATGCCAGGACATCCTTTATCTCCTGTCGCTCATAGAACCTCAAACCTCCGACTATCTTATATGGGAGACCGCATCTCATGAAGACCTCTTCAAAGACTCGAGATTGAGCATTGGTTCTATAGAAAACGGCAAAATCTTGGTAGTTTCTGCCCTCAATTTCCCTTAAGCGCTCGATTTCCATGGCAACATATGCCGCCTCATCGTGCTCATTTTCCGCCTGATACCTAGAAATCGCCTCTCCCTTGGCATTGGTGGTCCACAGAGTCTTGGATTTCCTTCCCCTGTTATTTCTTATTACGTAGTTTGCCGCTTCCAGAATTGTCTGTGTGGAGCGGTAATTTTGCTCCAATGTAACCACATTCGCATCCGGGTAGTCCTCCTCAAACCTCAATATATTTCTGAAGTCCGCCCCTCTCCACCCGTATATACTTTGATCATCGTCGCCCACAACGCATAGGTTGCGGTGCTTGGCAGCCAAGAGGTTGACCAAGCGATACTGGGCGTGATTCGTATCCTGATATTCATCGATCAGGATATATTGGAACTTGTTCTGATACTTCTCCAGCACCAGGGGAAAGAGAGTGAACAGACTCACGGTGACCATGATCAGATCATCGAAGTCCAGAGCATTATTTTGATATAAACGCTCTTGGTACAACTTATATACCTCGGCAACGATTTTTTCATAACGAGTTTGAGCCCGAGAGGCGAAGGTATCGGCGTCAATGAGCTCATCCTTAGCCAGGGAAATCGCTGTCTGAATGGATGACGGTGGATAGCGCTTGGTGTCGAGATTTAGATCCTTGAGGCATTGGGAGACGAGACGGAGTCGGTCACCTTCGTCATAGATGATGAAATTCTTTTTGAAACCCAAATGATGAATTTCTCTCCTTAAGATTCGGGCACAGGCGGCATGGAAGGTGCAAATCCACATATCCTCACTGATTTTGCCAATGAGGGCACGGATGCGGTCCCTCATCTCCTGAGCAGCCTTGTTGGTGAAGGTGATCGCCAGAATGCGATAGGGATTTACACCCTTTGCTTTTATCAAATGGGCAACCCTGTGAGTTAAAACCATCGTCTTGCCGCTGCCGGCTCCCGCCAGAATGAGTAGGGGACCTTCACCGTGAGTTACCGCATCCCGCTGAACGGGATTCAAATTTTCCAAGATTCTCACATCGCTTTGCATTTTTATGAGAACTGTTAAAATAAACTCCAAGGTTTATCCTTGGAGCAGTTACAATCCACAATTAAATTATATTTTCTCACTAAATAAAAGTAAAACAAATCCACCCGAGTGTAAGTGGCTCCCCGTTTCATTGACAAAAAATGGATTTTTATTGATGATATTTCTGGGAACTGGTACCTCATCGATGTACAGCAAATTGGTGGTCCCGGATTTTGAAGGCGGCGGAAATGATTCGATATGTTCTGTGGCACACCGTGCGCGAGGTCAAATGTGACTCCTGCGGCGAGACTTCCGAGCTTATATCCAAAGAGTTAGGAGTTTGCGGTAGCTGCCTCCGAGAAAAACCCCAAGAGGCAAAGGTTTATATCGAGAAAGCTCACGCAAAAAGCAAGGGAAAATTCGACCTCCCCGCCTCTCCCCCGAAGGACCCCAATGGCGTAAAGTGCACCATATGCGTCAATCAATGCATGATTGGTGAGGGGCAAAAGGGTTTCTGCGGACTGCGGACCAATCAAAAGGATAGACTCGTTCACCTTGGAGGAACACCTTCAAAAGGTATAGTAAGTTGGTATTTCGATCCCCTCCCCACCAATTGCGTTGCCGACTGGGTCTGTCCCGGAGGAAGCGAATGTGGCTATCCCAAATATTCTTACTCGCCGGGGGTAGAATACGGCTATAAGAACCTTGCCGTTTTCCTGGGGGCTTGCTCCTTGGATTGTCTCTTCTGCCAAAACTGGCACTATCGGGAGATGACCCGAACTCTATCCCCAATTATGACCGCTCAGGAACTCGCCGATTGTGTGGATGAGAAAACCTCCTGCATCTGCTACTTCGGTGGGGATCCCACACCTCAACTGCCCTTCGCCCTCAAAGCCTCAAAGATCGCCCTGAAGCAAAACAAGGACAGAATCTTGAGGATATGCTGGGAAACCAATGGAACCATGAATCCATCCCTGGCAAGAAAAATGGCCGAACTTTCTCTTAATTCGGGTGGATGCATTAAGTTCGACCTTAAAGCCTGGGATGAAAATTTGAATATCGCCCTGACAGGGGTAACCAACCGACAAACCTTGAAGAACTTCGAGATGCTCGCCCAATTCATCACCCGAAGACCGGAATCACCATTCCTCGTCGCAAGCACTTTGCTCGTACCCGGCTACATCAATGCCCAGGAGGTCTTTAACATCGCCAAGCTCATCGCCAATTTGGACCCCAACATTCCCTATTCGCTTCTGGCTTTTTACCCCTGCTTTCAGATGATGGATATGCCCACAACCTCGAGGAAACAAGCGCATGAGTGCCGAGAAGCAGCCTTAGAAGCGGGACTTAAAAGAGTGAGGATTGGCAACATACACCTGCTGAGCTAGCAATCTCTTTCGACTAACCTCTGACTAGGTTATTTAAAAATTTCTATTCCAAACTGACCTCTTTTACTTCTGGTTTTTCTGGAGTTCCCTTCGCTCCTGGCTGCGGGAAATTGATGAGAAGTCCTTTTCCAATGTTTAGAACCCTCATATAGTTCTTAAGCTGTGTTTCCTCCTTTGGACCGATGGAACTGGCTAAGGCTTTGAGCTCTATGACCAGTTTTTCGCCGCCCTTACCAACCACGATGTCCGGTTTACCTTCCCCAACGTAATGCCCCCTATAAAAGATGGGAACGACTCGCTGATCTTCATAACCGATCCCCTCGAGTCTCAAGGCAACCTCAAAAGCCTTTTGATAAATCGCTTCATCGTATCCGCTTCCAAGTTCATCATAGATATCAACCGCCAAGTCCTTAATCTTTTCAATTAAACCCATTTTGACTCCTCTCCTATATCCACTCAAGGGAAAAGAAACCCATACCATAACTCGACTTCGGACCAGCGCCGATCTCTTGACCCACTACCAATAACCAGCCTGCATTCTTATCCATTCTTCTAATCTCATACTCTACGTGACCAGTGTGACCAATATACTTCCCCAGAGCTTCGGTATCGGGATGCAATTTCTTAAACTGCAATATGTGAGAGCTCCTTCTATAATCCAAGATAGAACTATCGACATCGAACTCAGGAACCTTCCCGCGTCCGTATTCGTTTACATAAAGAATCAATCGCCTCCTCACCATCCCCAGCAAGTCCTCAAGTTTTATGGGAAAATCCAGGCTTTTGAGTTCCAACGGGGTTCGGAGGTTCACCCTTATCCGCTGGACGGGCTCAATAAAGAATTCAGTTACATCCTTAGTTTCAAGGGAGTTAAGCCAGAGGGTTTCACCGTCAAAAACCTCTTGCTGGTTGTAGACGGAAACGACTGAGGAGATGCCGAATTTAGAGAACCTATTTAGACCACGCTTACCTAAAAGTCTCAATCCGAAGATGAGATAAGGAAAATATCTCGTGTAATCACCGAAAATAAGGACATCTAAATCGAGGAACCCATTCTCCTTGACCTTCAGTTCCTTCCCGAAGAATGGAGGAACGAAGATGATCGGTCTAGTTGGAGGAGCATATCCTCTTTTCTGCTTTGCCTTCTCGTAAAGTACAAAATATAGACAATCTTCTGATCTTTTGCAATCCTTGCAATGGGCATCAACATAGTTGCAGATTGCTTCCCTCAAATGATTTCCAAATCCACCCCTAAACTTATTACCCAACCAGTGAGGAAGAGAGAATCCACCTGGAAAATTCAATTTAAATCTGAGCTTGGTTAAAGAGAGCATTATTAAACTTTAGATGACCCTTAACTTACAAAATGTCGCTGATGTTTTGAGCTCACCCAAATTATTGATTCGTAACAGAAGAAGCTTTTCTACTTCTTCCTTAAGCTGTACAAAAACTTTTTCACCCACAGGTTCAAATCCATGAGCTAAGATAGAAGCATTTCGCAAACCCAAAAGATTTTTGAGTCTACTGTTTTTTAAAAAAGCTCTTCCCAAATCATTATCCAGATCAGCCAAGAGTCCATAAGATTTAAATAATGGAAGCTTAATTTGTCCCGTTTCTTCGTCTTTCAAATACTGATATTTCTCCTCATGTTTGAGTTTTAATTTCGATAAATCCACGTTTGAGGTATCGATGTTATACCCTCGGCGTAGTTCAATCTGTGCTAAAAATTCGATAAGTCGATAAAGGCGAGCCACTCCATCGTCAAATCTTCCCTTCGCTGCACACCTCTCCGCATTACATAATAAATCAGCTGCCCTTTCACTATCGGCTTTATCGTTTTCCGCCAATTGCCCAAGGAACTTTAGTTGTGAATCACTCTTATCGCTCAACCATTTTAATCTTAATTTTCGAGATACTTGCCTTAATATCTCGTACGCCTTCTTGTGATTAAACTTATCCCAATGATTATATGCACTGATAACCTTCTCCAAGTTTTTGATTTCGGTTAATTTGTCTTTTTTCGATTCCAGAGTTTTTGTGATGTTAAGAGCAGCTTCAAACTCATAAAGGTGTGAGTTCAAGCCAGCAAGATTTCGACAAGCTGTGCCCCACGGGATACGCTCTTGTCCTCGAAAGCGTTCACAACATCCCAGTGGACATTGGATGTGTAGTTTATCTCAGGGTTAAGGAAGAGAGGTTCACCATCGTAAGAGATTTATTCGTAATAAACGATGATTTGAGAAGCTGGTGGATCGAAGAACGTGATAAAAAGATGGAAATCGTGGAGGAAGAAATCGATCCGGGAAAAGCCACAAATTGCACTGAGGATTGTATGTATTTCCCCATTTGCAAAGGGACTTAGGAGTGTTCTCATGTCATGAAGAGACTCGTGATCGATGGTTTTGGGAAATTTTTAGGGATTGAAGATGACCAAATCGTGGTTAGAGAGAAGGGAAGCGTCATCCATCGCGTGCCTCCTGGAGAAATAAGGCAGGTCATTATCTCCGGTAAGGGTTCTCTTTCCACCCATGCGCTTGAAAAACTACTCGAAAACCAAGTTGACGTCCTGTTCATAGACTTCCGAGGAAAAATAAGGGCGAGAATTTATGGACCAATCCTTAGAACAGTAAAAACTAGACGGGAGCAATATAAAGCTTTTGATGATGAAAGAAGTGTTATCCTAAGCAAAGAGTTCGCCAAAACAAAGATCAAAAATCAGTACGCAGTCCTTGGCACTATTGCCAAAGCCAGAAAGGATTACGATGCAAAAACAGCTCAAGCAATTATGAATCTACGTGAAAAGATACGAGACCAATTAAAAGAGCTCGATGAGGCAAAAGAAGAAAAATGTAATGATATTAGAGAAAAGATCATGGGAATCGAAGGGAATTCTTCATCCTACTATTGGCTTGCTTTAAGTAAGATATTTCCAACGGAATTTAATTTCGCTGGAAGGACGGGACGTTATGCCACCGACCCAATAAATGCTATGCTCAATTACGGCTATGGTGTCTTACTAGGAGACGTCTTAAGGGCTATTCATTTAGCAGGTCTTGATCCTTATGCTGGATTTCTACACGTTGACAGGCCAGGCAGAGAATCGATGGCTTTGGATTTGATCGAAGAATTCAGGCAACAAGTAGTAGATAAACCCGTGATAAAACTTGTGACCAAAAAGCAAGTATCCATCGATGATTTTGAGATTTTTGGAAATTCCTGCCGAATAAAAGATGATGCTCGCTTATTGCTACTCAGAGAGGTCTTAGGCAAGTTAGAGAGCAAAGTCGAGTATCGAGGCAAAAAGTACACCTTCACACAGGTGATTCAAAAACAAGCAATACAAATTGCTAAGTTCCTCAGGGGAGAAATCTCCAGCTATAGAGGCTTTTACCTGAGGTGGTAAGGTTAGACATGATTGATGTCTGGGATTTGAGCCAGTATTATTACTGTCCAAATAAATTCTACTTCTACAAGGTCTTTGGCATCGAGACTAAGACCAGATCAAAAATGGACTTTGCCTCCGAAGAGCATGTAAAAGAGAAGAAAAGAGTCAAAGAACGCAAAGAGATATTTGGTTTTAAGAAAGACCTTGTCGAAAAAATCTTATTCGATGTTTACCTTGAAAGCAAAAGAGAGCAGCTTAAAGGGAGGGTAGATGCAGTAATCATACTTAAGGACGGGAACCTCATCCCCATCGAATTGAAATACTCTTCATTCACAAACATCCAACTTAATTGGAGGAAGCAGCTCATTGCCTACGCTCTTCTCCTGGCTGAGAACTATAAAAAAAAGGTAAAACAAGGTGTGCTTTACTATACTTCGCAAAAGAGAGCTGAAAAGATTAGGTTCACTGATTTAGATTTTGATTTATTAAGAAAAGATATTAAGAAGTTACATCAGATTCTGAAGAAGGAATTAAAACCCGCTGTGTTGAAATCAAATAAGAAATGTGCATACTGTGAGCTTGAAAATATTTGTGTCGAGTGATTGTACAGGCAAAGCGTGAAGATCGCTTAGGGTTTAGATCGATTTTTCAATCTTCGCAGAATTCCTTGAAAATTTTATAAAGTTGTGCCACAAAACTCCTGCTAAATGGCTTTTATTTGTACAAATTTGGGGGGTTTCAGTAGCTAAACTCACAAAATGAGTATTGAAAAGGGGGTCTGTCCGCATCCAGTTGATAAAGCGCTGGTTTCAGTAGCTAAACTCACAAAATGAGTATTGAAAAATCCAGGTTTATGTACCCCTCTTTCTTGGCCTTGTTTCAGTAGCTAAACTCACAAAATGAGTATTGAAAATCTTCTGGAGGGCGGCGATCACCTCCTGGGTGGTCCCCGTTTCAGTAGCTAAACTCACAAAATGAGTATTGAAAAAAAATAACGCCTTTGGTCTTTAGTACAAATATTGTGTTTCAGTAGCTAAACTCACAAAATGAGTATTGAAAAATTACCCCCTCTGCGAGGGTGAAGATTCGCATCTTCGCGTTTCAGTAGCTAAACTCACAAAATGAGTATTGAAAACTAATTACTTCTGAAGTTCCAACTTCCGAAAGAAAAGTTTCAGTAGCTAAACTCACAAAATGAGTATTGAAAATTTTTTGTGGGAGGGAGACGGGGAGGACACCGCGCTGTTTCAGTAGCTAAACTCACAAAATGAGTATTGAAAACATCTTCGCCATTCTTTACACCTCCTTTCATCCAAGTTTCAGTAGCTAAACTCACAAAATGAGTATTGAAAATGAAGATTGCATTTTTTTTCATGATGGCAATCAACTGGGTTTCAGTAGCTAAACTCACAAAATGAGTATTGAAAAGTCCCCTCCTCCCCGATGATAATTGCAGGGATTTTTCAGTAGCTAAACTCACAAAATGAGTATTGAAAGATTGTTGAATATCTGGACGATTTCATCCTGACCATGAAGTTTCAGTAGCTAAACTCACAAAATGAGTATTGAAAGTGGGAGGGAAGGGTCACCCCACTAAACCATGAGTCGAGTTTCAGTAGCTAAACTCACAAAATGAGTATTGAAAGTCCGATTGGTCTCCCGTGTGGGAGTTCCCACCACGGAGTTTCAGTAGCTAAACTCACAAAATGAGTATTGAAAGTTTCATAAAAATTAGAGATTATTCTTTTCACTTCCTCGTTTCAGTAGCTAAACTCACAAAATGAGTATTGAAAGATTCCTCCTCCTTTTCCACCCAGCCCTCGAACCTTGTTTCAGTAGCTAAACTCACAAAATGAGTATTGAAAGAGCTCCCCAAAGGGAAAGCAGATGCAGGCGAATGGGGCGTTTCAGTAGCTAAACTCACAAAATGAGTATTGAAAGTGGCTTCACGTTGAGCATCGGTTGCCTTATCCATCTTATGTTTCAGTAGCTAAACTCACAAAATGAGTATTGAAAGATCTTGATGTAGCTTATGGGGTCTCTGATGTTAATATCGTTTCAGTAGCTAAACTCACAAAATGAGTATTGAAAGTTTAGTCTTTCTATTTGCTCCAAGATTTGGTCTTGTGTGTTTCAGTAGCTAAACTCACAAAATGAGTATTGAAAGCAAGTTTGCACGAGGAGCAGATATCAAGTGCTGAGATGTTTCAGTAGCTAAACTCACAAAATGAGTATTGAAAGTTTTTTCACCTCCTTCTAATTTGGTAACACCCGCATTAGTCACCATAGGTCTTTTGATTGCGGCAATTTAAAAGTGGGAGAGAGTTTATTAAATGACTCTGATGGAGGGGTAATTTGTCCTTCCTTTTCCTTCATTTCTTAGTTTTTATAATCTCCATCTTCATTCTCTCGAAGTCGTCCGATGCCGTTCTCGTCAGAGTCAAGAGGGTTGCCGGACTTTTGGGCGTGTAAAATTATGATCCATGCAAAGAAATATTAAATAAATGGACTTAAATTGCTCCATTTAATGGGTGAAGACCTTATATACCAGGTCATTTATTGGCTTTCGGGAGCTTTTCCGCTCCTTAAGCTGAGGATAACCGATTGCCAGGACTGCCATGAGCTCAAAGCTTTTGGGGACATCGAGGAGCTTCTCCACTTGAGCCCGCTGATTTAAAATCTCTCCCAACCAGCAGGCTCCCAATCCCATCTCATGTATGGTCAGGAGCATATTCTGGATACAAGCCCCGATTGCTTGAACATCCTTGGTTCGATCGTACATCTCATCGGTATCCAAAAAGACAGCGATGATTACATTGGCTTCCCTTAGGATCCGGGGATATCTTGTATGTCGGGCAACTTTTTCGAGAAGATCCTTTTCCTTGACAACCACAAATCTCCAGGGCTGATTGTTGAGACCGGAGGGTGCCCATCTGCCAGCCTCTAAAATCTGCTGGAGCTGCTGCTCGGAAACCTCTCGCGCGGTGAACTCGCGTACGCTGCGTCGGTTCTTGATCGCCCGCAGGATGGGAGTCACATGGTCTTCATGCATCGGAGTATTCTTCGATAGATTTTCAAGATGGCTTCCTTATTGAGGGGACCCGCATTTGAGAGGGTGACCTTTTCCAGGATTTCCCTCTCCCGCTCGATATCGAAGTGGGGGAGTCCCCCCTCAATCTTGAGTTGTTTGATAGCCAAGACGAGCTCGGCTCTTTTATTTAGATACTCCACAATTTTCTGATCTACTTCGTCTATTTGACTTCGTAATTTTTCAATCTTCTCTTCAATTTCGCTCATTATCGCCTCCTACCTCCACCTATTATTCCCATTCGATGGTGCTTGGGGGTTTTGAGCTGATGTCGTACACGACCCTGTTTACCCCGGGAACTTCATTTATGATGCGATTGGAAATCCTTTCCAAAACCTCGTACGGGAGACGAGCCCAATCGGCGGTCATGGCATCCTCGGAGATCACGGCTCGAACGACGATGGGATAGGAATAAGTTCTCTCATCTCCCATTACTCCCACGGTGCGCACAGAGGGAAGCACCGCAAAGGATTGCCAGAGCTTCCTGTAAAGTCCGGCGCGTTTTATCTCCTCTTCAATTAAGGCATCGGCTTCCCTTAAGATATTCAACCGTTCCTCGGTGACTTCCCCAACTATCCTGATGGCGAGACCCGGTCCCGGGAAAGGCTGACGCCAAACGATCTCCTCCGGAAGTCCCAATTCTTCACCCAAAGCTCGAACTTCATCCTTAAAGAGTTCCCGCAGGGGTTCGATCAATTTAAAATCGTGCTTAAGGGGAAGTCCACCTACGTTATGATGGGTCTTTATCTTTGCCGCATCCTTTGTACCACTTTCAATAACATCGGGATAGAGAGTGCCCTGAACTAAAAATTTAACGTCCCTAAGCTTTTTCGCCAGCTCCTCAAAGGTTCGAATGAACTCTTCCCCTATTATCAAGCGTTTGGACTCAGGGTCTACTATACCTTTAAGTTTATTCAAGAATCTCTTTTGGGCTTTGACGTGGATGAGATTGATTCGAAAATGTTTCCTGAAAGTCTCCTCGACTTGCTCCGCTTCGCCCTTGCGCAGGAGTCCATGATCAACAAAGACACAGGTGAGGTTGTCGCCGACGGCTTTATGGACGAGAATGGCTGTCACCGCTGAATCCACTCCCCCGGAAAGACCGCAGATGATCTTGTCATTTCCCACGGTTCTCTTTATTTCCTCGATGGATTTTTCGATGATGGAGACCATAGTCCATGAGGGAATGCAATTGCACGCATTGTAGAGGAAATTCTTCAGGATATCCATACCATAAAGGGTGTGGATTACTTCAGGATGGAATTGAACACCATAGAGATTATCCCGATCATTTTCCATGGCAGCGACGGGAGTGGTCTCCGTAAAGGCGGTGGCTTTAAAACCGGGTGGGGGAGTCTTCACCAAATCGCGGTGGCTCATCCAAACATTCTGCTTCCGTGGTAGCTCATCAAAGAGCAGAGTATCCTCCCGAGTGGTGAGCTTGGTTTTACCATATTCGCTTTTGCCAGTTCGAGCCACCTCTCCTCCCAGGAGGTGAGCCATGAGCTGCATCCCATAACATATACCTAGAACAGGGATGCCCAACATGAAGATTTCCCTGTTACAGCTCGGGGCTTCTTTTGCATAGACGCTGGCGGGTCCACCCGATAGGATCAATCCCCTCGGATTTCTCCTCCTTATTTCCTCCACGGAAATATCATAGGGAACGATTTCCGAATAAACCTTACATTCCCTAACCCTTCGGGCAATGAGTTGGCTGTACTGAGCCCCAAAATCGACTACCAATACCTTTTGTAATTGGCTCATTTTTATCTCCCCACACTAAGCGCGTTAAATGAAAAATGTAAATGTAAAAATAAAAATACAA
>JBFMAG010000058.1 GCA_040755895.1 Actinomycetota bacterium
ATTCCCTATCCTTATGCTACGGATGATCATCAGTGGAAGAATGCAAAAACTTTGGAGAAGTACGGTGCCGCTAAGGTGATACCAAACCAAAATCTGAATGGGAAAGTACTTTTTGAGCAGGTGACAAAGCTAATTTTCGATCAAAAAGCCCTAAGTAGCATGAGAGAAAACTCTCGCAATTTAGGAAAGCCACAAGCCTCGCGAGAATTAGCCAATTTAATACTCAGCTTAATTAAAGAGCAATAATACCGTTTCGAGTTACCGTTGGGGAGCTAGAAATCAGCGAAGTAACTCGGATTTGCAACGGTAAGAGGGGGAGATATGTTAAAAAACGCGGAAGCAAAAAGGATACACTTTATTGGGATAGGTGGCGCTGGGATGAGCGCTATTGCCAAGGTATTACTCGAAATTGGATATCAGATATCTGGATCTGACCTTAAGGAATCCAGAAATACTCTCAGACTCTCGAATTTGGGAGCAAAGGTCAACATCGGACACCACCCCAGCAATGTTGAAGGAGCGGATATGGTCGTGGTATCCTCCGCAATCCCTTCAAATAATTGTGAATTGAGATACGCCTGTGAAAATGGAATCCCCGTGCTTCGCAGGGCAGAAATGCTCGCCAAACTCTCGGAAGATAAAATCGCAATTGCAGTAGCGGGAACCCATGGAAAAACGACTACAACTTCGATGATTTCAATGGTGTTCCAGAAAAACCATCTTGATCCCACATTTCTCATTGGTGGAGAATTGAATGATATTGGGAGCAATGCAAAATATGGTAAAGGTGATTTCGTTGTTGCCGAAGCCGACGAGAGCGATGGCTCTCTCTTGTATTTGAAGCCAGAAATTATTGTATTGACCAATATTGAACCCGATCATCTTGATTATTATCAAACCTTCGATAGAATTCAGGAAGTTTTCCTCAAGTTCATCACCGGCTTGCCCGAAGAAGGCTATGGCGTGGTGTGTGGAGATCACCCAAATGTACAAAAGTTGTTGGAGCGAACCGATCATAAGTGCATCACCTATGGGCTGAGGGAGGGAAACGACTTTTATGTTAGTGATATCGAGCTGGAGAAATTCAGTAGTAGTTTCCAGGTTTACAAGGCGGATAAGAAACTGGGAAAAGTTTCATTGCATATTCCCGGTATCCATAATATCTATAATGCAATGGCAACAATCGCCTTGAGTATGTCCATTGGTTTAAGCTTTGAGGCCATTTCCGATGTTTTAAGTCAGTTTAAAGGAGTTCAAAGGCGATATCAATTGGTGGGGTCTCAAAACGGCATTACTCTCATAGATGATTATGCCCATTTACCCACGGAGGTTAAGGTAACACTAGAAACCGCGCGGGAGGGGGATTGGAGCAGAATAATTTGCCTTTTTCAACCCCATCGCTTTTCCAGAACCAAGTTTTTGAGTCGAGAATTTGCTGATGCTTTCGAAGATGCAGATTTGGTGATTCTCACTGACGTTTATGGAGCTGGGGAGGAACCCATTCCCGGCGTGAGTGGAAAATTGATTTTGGAAGCTGTGCTACAAAGCGACCCCAAAAGTCAAGTCGCATATCTTCCCACCAAATCTGAGGCAAAGAGATTTCTGGCGAGCATTGTAGAGGATGGGGATTTGGTTCTAACCATGGGTGCTGGTGATATCTGGATCGTGGGGCAAGAACTCCTTGAATCTTTAGGTCAAACCACTTGAGGTTAGAGGTGCAAAGTGAATCGTGTGGTGACTTCTGAAGTCCTCAATCAATTAAAATGCAAGTTTAAAGGCAATGTAGTTGGAAACGAGCCTCTTTCAAAGCATACAACCTTGAGGGTTGGTGGAGCTGCAACCATCTTTGCCATCGCCGATTCTTTGGAGGAACTCAGGCTATTATTGCAAACCTCCACTGATTTTGAACTTCCCTACTTCATTATAGGAAAAGGGTCAAATCTTTTAGTTTCAGACAGGGGATTTCCAGGAATAGTCGTGGTATTAGGTAAAGATTTTAAAGGGATTTCCGTGGATGGTAGCCATATTCGAGCGGGTGCCGGTGTTTCACTGCAGGTTTTAGTTCAAAAAGCTCTTGAGAATGGATTAAAGGGACTCGCTTTTGCCATCGGTATTCCAGGGAGTTTGGGAGGGGCTTTGGCGTTAAATGCGGGAGCTCATGGTCACGCCATTGGAGATGTAGTCAAGAGTGTGACCGTTTATACCTCAGACTGTGAACTTAAAGCACTTGGTGGGCTTGAGCTCTCTTTTGGTTATCGAAGTAGCTCCTTGCCTTCCCAAGGAGTAATCGTGGAAGCTGTTCTGAGGTTAGAGAAGGGAGATACCAATCTGATTAGAGCCGAGATGGAGAGGTACTTCAGAAAAAGGAAGAGAACGCAACCCCTTAAACTCCCAAATGTGGGAAGTATTTTTAAAAATCCACCAGGTCTTTCAGCTGGTAAACTCATCGAGGAAGCCGGGTGCAAGGGTCTTCGGATGGGAGATGCTCAAGTCTCGCTCAAACATGCCAATTTTATCGTTAATTTGGGCAATGCTTCCGCTCATGATGTTTATTCTCTCATGCGGAGGGTTCAAGAGGAGGTATTCAGGGTTAAGGGGATTTTGTTGGAGACCGAGGTTACCCTGGTCGGCGACTTTGAATGAGACGTGATAGGGCTTCCATATATTTGGGTCTAAGCTGAAGGCTCAGAGTAAAAAGGTGACACCATGGAGACCGTCGAGGAAAAAGTCCGAGAACGCCGCAGAAAAGTTGCTCAGATTAGGCGACGAAGGCGTCTGAGATTATTGCTGATTTTACTGGTGTTAGCCTTAATTGTGTGGGGTGGAATAAGAATCTACAATTCCGATTTATTCAATATCAAAAGGATTAATGTAACTGGAAACAGTCACCTATCCGATGAGCACATTGTAAAACGCGCCAGGGTACCCCGGAAAACTAGTCTGCTTAAGATTCCGCTTAAGCAAATAAGAAATAGACTTCTTCAAGAACCATGGGTAAAAGACGTAAGAATCCTACGTCATCTTCCAAATACGCTCGAAATTAGGATAAGGGAGCGAAAACCCATGGCTATTATTCCCATCGATGAGTCTTTTATCCTCATCGATGGTGAGGGCTTTGTTCTGGAATGCAGAGGAGACTTAAAGGGATTAGATATGCCGGCCATCAGAGATTTAAAGATTGGCTCCTTCCAGATAGGGAAAAGGTTAAGATCAAAATCCCTCTCCAATGCTCTTGCTTGCCTTAGAGAACTCGATCCAGACCTTAGGGATTCTCTCAATATGGTTTCCGCTTCTTCCGCGGATAAGCTCTCACTATACACGAAGGATGATGTGGAGATACTCTATGGAAAAGCGGAAAATAATTCAAAGAAGAATTTTATAATCAAAAAGATTCTATCCGAACCAGGGGGGAAGATCATCTTCATTGATGTGAGAGTGGTCTCTAACCCCGTTGTCAAACGCTTGGAGGGAGTTCCAAAAAGTGAGTAAAGCGAGAGGAGAAGCCATAGTGGCTTTGGACATAGGCACCACTAAAATTTGTGCCATTGTGGGGAGACCGGTTGATGGAGAAATAGAGATCATGGGCGTTGGAACCTGCCCATCTTATGGCTTACGGAAGGGCATTGTTGTGGACATGAAAAGGACAGCAGCTTCTATTTCCACGGCTCTGAAAAAAGCCGAAAGAGCATCTAAGACGGAGATAAAATCCGCTTATGTGGGGATCACCGGAGCCCATGTCACTTCCCTCAATAGTCGCGGAGGCATTGACATAACTCATAGAGATCACATCGTTACCGAGAAAGACCGTAATAAAGCCATCGAAGCGGCTTGTGCTGTGAATATCCCCCAAAATAGTGAGGTAATTCACATAATTCCCAGAGAATTCTTCATTGATGGACAAGAGGGGGTCAAAGACCCTTTAGGAATGGCTGCCCTGCGCCTGGAGGCTGCAGTTCACATCGTTATGGGAGCGGTTACATCCATACAAAATGTCGTTCGATGCGTCAATCAAGCTGGAATCGATGTTGAAGACATAGTGCTCCAACCTCTTGCCTCCTGTGAGGCCGTTCTCTCCGATGAGGAGAGAGAGTTGGGAACCATACTGGTAGATATCGGTGGAGGAACTACAGACATAGCCATTTTTTCTGAGGGCAGCATTTGGTATAGTAGTGTTCTTTCACTGGGAGGAAACCAGGTGACTCACGATCTAGCTGTGGGTTTAAAGGTTCTTCTCTCCGAGGCAGAATCACTGAAGATTGAGTATGGTTGTGCTTTTAGTAAACTGGTTGATGAGCTGGAGATCATTGAGGTAAGCACATTCGGCAAGCGTAGACGAAAACCCATACCCAGAAAGCTACTGGCTGAAATAATCGAAGCCCGGATGCGGGAGATATTCAATTTGGTTAGGGAAAAGGTGATAGCAACGGGTAGGTTTGAACTCCTCCCAGGCGGAGTGGTCATCACCGGTGGTTCTTCACTATTAGAGGATCTACCGGAGTTGATTTCTGAGATGTTTGACCTACCTGCAAGGATTGGTTTTCCCAAGGACATTATAGGCGCGGTGGAGGCGGTGAATAGCCCCATCTATTCAACAGGAGTTGGGCTTTTGCATTATGCAAAAAAGGGTCCCAAGATTGAGCCTCTCCTGGCCGCCAGGGAATCTAATTTGATAGAGGAGATCATAGAATGTATAAGGGGATGGTTTAGGGAGCTGTTTTAATATTGGTAAATTCTGGCATTAAAAACACTTAAATGTGGCATTCTTCAGGTTAAACCCTCAAGTTGAAAACAAATTTTTTCTTTCCTATTACCCTTGAGTTTTGCAAAGTTTAAGGAATTTTTGGGTTGCAAATTTTTTTTGAATGAGATAAGGTTATTGCCGAGAATTAGGCTATCCGGTAAGCAAAACAGTTAAGTTCTACTTGAAGGTTGAGGGGGTGAAATTGTGTTTGATGCCGGAGCGAATTATTTAGCCGTGATTAAGGTTGTAGGAATTGGTGGCGGAGGAACCAACGCAGTTAATCGAATGATAGAAGCTGGTTTAACGGGTGTGGAATTCATAGCGATAAATACCGATGCCCAAGTACTTTTGATGTCCGATGCAGACTGTAAGGTCCACATAGGTGCCAATATAACCAAAGGACTTGGAGCTGGTTCCGATCCACAAATCGGTTATCAAGCTGCAGAAGAAAGCCGTGAACAGATAAAAGAGGTCTTGCAAGGCGCGGATATGGTGTTCGTCACAGCCGGTAAAGGTGGTGGTACGGGAACGGGAGCTGCCCCTGTGATAGCGGAAATTGCCAAGGAAGAGCTGGATGCACTCACGGTAGGTGTAGTCACAAAGCCCTTCAGTTTTGAGGGTAGAAAGAGATCTTTACAAGCCGATGAGGGAATAAGCAAACTCAAGGAAAAGGTGGATACTCTAATCATTATCCCCAATGACAGATTACTTCAGGTTGTTGAAAAGAAAACCACTATTTTAGATGCATTCAGAGTCGCTGATGATGTCCTCCGCCAAGGGGTCCAAGGGATAACCGATCTAATTACCGTCCCTGGATTGATTAATCTTGATTTTGCTGATGTGCGAGCGATTATGACCAATGCAGGTTCAGCATTGATGGGAATAGGTGTTGCCAGTGGTGAGAATAGGGCAACCGAATCTGCAAGAGCTGCTATCTCCAGTCCCTTACTTGAAGCATCCATTGAGGGAGCAAAGGGAATCCTTTTAAACATTTCAGGTGGTTCAGATCTAGGTCTCTTTGAGGTCAATGAGGCTGCTGAGATTATTGCGAACTCCGCTCATCCCGATGCGAATATCATCTTTGGAGCGGTTATCGATGATTCACTCTGCGATGAAGTTAGGGTTACCGTGATCGCCACCGGCTTCGATGTAAGAAGAAAGCAGGAAAGATTAGAATTGCTGGGAGAGAAGGAAATCCCCGCCTTCGACACGGAGGACTTGGATATTCCCACCTTCTTGAGGAAAAGAAATTACAAACCCTAGTCAATTTAAGTGAGATTTTGATCATCGCTTCCATAGCACAGCCAGATAACGGCTGTGCTTATTTATATTCAAAAATTTATACATGGTTCATAATTTTCAATGCAAAGTGCTCAAAGGGCCGTCCTTGAGCTTCGGGTTCGCTTTGGGCTGCTCTTATTTTTGTAGTGCGACCCTGCTGGCAGGCAGGAATTGACATCCACACGGCTAAGTCAATTTCGCAGCTTCGAATGTGCGCTCGCGACGCCGTCGCTCACACTCGCTTTTGCAAGGCCCTTGGCAGCAAGTTCATATTTTATGACACTTATAAAAATCTATAACCTTGAAAATTAAAAAGTCTTGCAGTTTGTAATGACCTTGGGTAAGCTATATAGGGCTTGTTTTAGACAAGATAAATCTGAGCTAAAACAAATCCAAAGCGCTGAAGGAGCACTGCTCTTGGCTTTTGACTTACTATATGAGGAAAGAGGGAGTATCAAGTTCCTCACCTCTCCGAAATTGTTGGATGAGGCATCTATCTTGGTAATTTTTAGCACGAGGATGGGAGGAGTTAGTCCACCCCCTTACAATTTCCTCAATCTCGCTTTCGATGTGGGGGATAAGTGGGAGAATGTAATCAAGAATCGGCGTATACTCTGTTTGGCTTTCGGATTAGATCCTGCCTCGCTCACCACTGCGGAACAGGTTCACGAAGATCGGGTTGCTCAAGTAAATGAAGATTCCGTGGGGCAAGGAGCATTTGGAGGAATACCAATTCCAAGAATAGATGCCCTTGTTACAAACCTCAATATGGTGCCCCTCGCTTTATTCTTTGCGGATTGTGTACCCATTGCTATTGTTGATCCAATGAAAAGAGTAATAGGCATCGCTCACGCGGGTTGGAGGGGCACTTACCTTGGAATCAGTTCAAATCTAGTAAATCTCATGATGAATCGCTTTAATTGCCGAGCTTCAGACCTGCTGGTGTTCATGGGTCCTTGCATCGGTGCTTGTTGCTATCGATTGGAATCCAAAAGGCTCAATCAATTTAAGAGGAAATTTCCCCGATCGATGGAAGTTCGTCAAAATGGTTCCTTTGACCTCACAGCTCCTAATGTAGAACAACTTGAAGGAGTGGGGATACCAAGGCAGAATATTTATTCGGCTAGTATATGTACCTCTTGCAATACCGACTTATTCTTTTCTTATCGTGCTGAGAATTGCAAGACCGGTCGCCAAACGGGGCTCGTTGCTTTACTCTAAAAACCAAGATGCCTGCCTAATTGATATTCTATATGCATTTACCCATAGGCAGACGCAGTATCCTTATGGAGACGAACTAAAGTTTAAAGTGGACTATTAACAAGTCAAGTTGACACTTTCTGACACTTTCGGTTTTCATCGTTCTTTGACAAATGAATCTTTGGACTTTCAAGAGCCGGGCATCTTTTGCCATTTAGGAACTTCTCAGCTGGGGTCTTCCCATTGAGCTTCCATCCCTGATGAGTGCGCTTGAAGTTGTAATGGTATAAGAACTCGTCGAGATCCTTCTGCAGCTCTTCTAAAGAGGTGTAAACCTTCCTGCGAAAGGCCAGGTGGTAAAAGTCATTGAGCAAGGTCTTGTGGAAGCTCTCAGCGTATCCATTTGTCCAGGGATGCTTAGCTTGGTCAAGCTCAAGTCTTATGCCATATTTCCTCAAGGCCCTCTCGAAGATGTGTATCTTTTTACCTCTCTTGCTAAGTGCCGTGTATTCTTTCCCGTTGTCGGTGAGTACTCTGTGGAGGGGGATGGAGAATGCTCGGTGCATGGGAAGAATGGAACTCTCAAGGAAGTCACAAGAGGTCTTGGCTTTTCTTTGAGAGATAGAGCTTGGCAAAACCAAAGGAGGAATCGCAGTCCACCGCCACCTATGATAAATCTTCCCGATGCCCTTGATTCTTCCCACTAGCTTCACATCCATGGAGAGAAGTTCTCCGGGATAGTGCGTCTCAACGTGGTTTTCCTTCCTCTTTTCAAGCTCTCTTTGTAGGAGTTCAGTGAATATCCCATTTCCATGTTCTTCGGCGAAGAGGAGCCTATTGAGCCTCCTGTTCAGTCCATTTCTCTTCAGAACGTTGTAGATTCCACCCCCGGTGTAGTCGATACGACCAAAAGTTTTTCTCTTGAGTTCATTGGCTATCCTCTCCGGACCATGGGTGGGATATTCCTTAACGTAATCCAAGATATCCTTCTCCACCCCTTTCTTGATCTGGTTGGGCATCTTGGG
>JBFMAG010000059.1 GCA_040755895.1 Actinomycetota bacterium
GCTCCCAAGGAAATGAGATATTTCAGGATTTCATGAGAGATTAAAACCAGGATTTTTACTTGAAGCTTTCTTCTCCGCCTGGAGATCGTCGAAAAGTGAGGGGTTCTTGTCTTAAGTCCACAAGCCTTCCTCAAGTCTTTGTCCCACTTTAAGCAACGGGCAATGCTCCTTGTATGGCGCAAGTTTTTATCAAAACGCTTAACCAATTCTATCTTTAGAATCTGAGCATCGGTGTAGGCTCTCGGCCTTTTGCTACAATCAGCTTGTTCATCCTCCCTTGCTTGGTTTGGTTGGTTTTCGCTAAACCAAATCCTACCATGCTTTGGGGGATGAACCATTATTTACTTTTCAAGGAACTATTTTTGAAACACCCTAGAAACATAATAAATCGTATAATCGTAGAAGGTTATGAGCAATAAGTGCACACTGGGCCAGGATATGTCAGTTATTCGAATCTTAATCAATAGGTGGGAATTGACTCTATCACTTACACTTGCATTTTTAGCTGGAACTATGCTTGGATTAATACTTTTGGCAGTTAATAAAGATAGAGCACTAAAGCTTGGTGAAAATCTGGATAAATCTAGGAAGTCCGTAGTAAAGATAATCTTTGAAATCCTGGGAAAACCCCATGGAGCCTTCAAGGCTGTTTTGTGCATCTTGTCATAAATCTGATAGGCGGTGCCGGTTTTTGGGCTTCGCTTGGTGGAATCTTGATGGGTCCCCCATTTCTCTGGCTGGCTTTGTTAGGTCTTCTTGTAGTACTGGTTGTGGCAAGATACCAGGAAAGACTACCAATTGCCGTTCCTGTGGTTCCCTTTGAAATAGGTGCATTCATAGTTGCATCTACTGGAGGAGTGAATATGGGGATAAATATATTCTTTGGTGGAGATGTAGGATTAGCAGTGAGAGAATGGGCAGTCCTCTTTTACACTTTGGTTATTCCCTTGCAGTTCATTGGAGCATTTTTTGAAGGAGTTATGGCTCATCGAGTTTACATGGTGCAGCGTAAGCCATTGCCAGAGTGGTTATTGGAAGAGCAAGCAAAATAAACGTTCCTCAGTCTGCATTTATCAGCTTGTTTTCAGGGCTTGTTTGAGTTTTTCGTATGTGGCATCCAGAAGTTCGGGGATGACTTTGGTATCCCCAATCGTAGGCATGAAATTCGTGTCTCCGTTCCATCTTGGGACCACATGAATGTGGATGTGGTCTTCCACGCCTGCCCCTACCATTCTTCCCAAATTTATGCCGATATTGAACCCATCGGGCTTTATCGCCTTGGTGAGAATTTGGATGCTCTTCCTTGTGACCAGCATCAACTCTGAGAGCTCATGATCTTCAAGCCCTTGCAAATCCGGAACGTGCTTATAGGAGGCGATCATCAGGTGACCGCTGTTGTAAGGATAGATATTTAGCATAATGAAGCAGGTTTTAGCCCTATGAAGAATGTAGTTTTCCTTGTCCTTGTTTTCCTTGGGTTTATCACAAAAGATGCAACCTTTGGCTTTCTCGCTCATGATATATTTCATCCTCCACGGTCTGAAGAGATATTCCATTCGCTTTACTTTCCCCTCAGAAGTTTTTCCTCCAATTCAGCAATTTTTCTTTGCAATCTCAGCAAAATCAGAAGGCAAGCTAAGATACCGCTAAACATCGCCACGAAAATTGCCAATACTATAGGCATCCACCGTACAATGTCCCTATCCTCAATCTTCGATTCTATGGGTATCCGCAAATCCCCGCTCAAAAATTGAATCGGACCGATGTAATGGGTAGGGGTAAGCCAAGCATAACCATTGAACAGCCGGGAGACCTCTGGACTGATCTTTCTAAGCTCGTCTTTCCCCACGCGAAAAGGGGGGGTTAGTCCGGGAAATAATCGAACTTTCTCAAGGGACGAAGAATCTAATTTATCCTTGGTGACGATGAACAGCGAGAGTCTAGTATTACCCGAAGCGAGGGAGGAAATCTCCAATGGATAATAAAGAGAGTCGCTCTTAAATCTATATATTAAGGGCTTTACACTTCGGGGTTCTGGATCAACCGTTATCAGGTCAAAGACAAAGAAATTTAGTCCCTGCTCCAAATATATCGAGATCAATTCGCGCAATCTCGGTGAGTCCACCTTGTGTTTGATCTTCTTATCTTTGAGAAAATCAGCAATCCATTTCAAAAATCCTTGATAATTTCTCACCTTAACTGCGGTGAGGTCATGGGCTCCTATTCTCTTGTGGAAGATTATTTCTACATCCGGAGCTCCTGCTTTCAATCCCCGTAGTCCATAGACATCTTTCATTCGCTCGCCAATCAATTTCTCTATCCTCTCAAAGGACTCGGTAGTTCCCTCCTTTATTTGTGGTTTTGAAGGTAGAGGTAAAACTTCTAAAATAAGAGAACGTTTACTTGCGGAGACGTCCGTTGAGAGGATGAGAACCTCTTCCTCACCATTACATGCAAGGATCGCTTTTTGACCGGATTCATAAGGAGAGACATCAGAAAGAGGGATCATGCCTTTATCAGCATAGACCATCGAAGGAAACAAAAGTGAAATTAAAAGAATTAACAAGAACGGTTTAAATCTCTCCAATTTAGTCCTGTTCATGGCACTCCCTTTTAGTGTCCGACACCTCGCAAATATTTCACCAGCACTTTCGCTGCCCTCACCACATTTTACTGAACTGGTTTTTGTTGAACTTCCTTGGTACACAATTTCCAAAGGGCAATTCCATCTTCAACAAACTGCCGATTATGAATTAATTTCAACAATATTTCAAAGCCAACCAAATATGCAGTTATTTTTTCATTGGGCCAGTGAAAGGCTTATTTGGTGTCGGACACTTGGGCGTGCGGTAACCTTATTTCTTAAAACTCCGATTCCTTCGATGCGGACCTCGACGACATCTCCAACCTGCATGGAGCCAACACCCGGAGGGGTACCGGTCATGATCACATCGCCTGGAAGAAGGGTCATAACTTGGGAAATAAAACTGACCAGGTGATTGACATCGAAAATCATCCTCGAAGTGGAGGAAGATTGTCTTACTTCGCCATTGAGGAGTAATTCGATGCGCAGGTCACTTGGATCGATCTCCGTCTCAATCCAGGGACCAATGGGGGTAAAGGTGTCGAAACTTTTCGCTCTCGTCCACTGTACATCCTTACTCTGCAGGTCTCGGGCGGTAACATCATTAGAGCAGCAAAAACCGAGAATATGCTCCGGAGCTTCCTCCGGAGATAGATATCTCACTTTGCCCCCAATAACCACAGCCAGTTCAGCTTCGTAATCCATGCGTTTTGACATTCGAGGGTAAATTATGTTTTCGTCGGGACCGATGACCGATGTCGAGGGTTTCAGGAAGAGGATGGGTTCGTCCGGTAAGGGCATATTAAGTTCTTTGGCGTGGTCGACATAGTTTAATCCCACCGCGACTACCTTGGATGGCTCCACTGGGGCAAGTAGTTTAACTTCCTCAATGGGATACTCCTCACCAGTAAATTTTGGATCTTGCCCGCTATTTCCCTTTGGGAGGCGGGCTTCAAAAGGAGTACCGAAGATGGATCGGATCACATCCCTCTCTAGAATTCCAAAATTTACCTTGTGACCATACAAGAATCGCACTAATTTCATTCTCTCTGCTTACCTTGTAACCTGGCTTTCAACGCCTTTCGTAACAGTCCATATTCGATTCCGTCAACTAGAGCCTGCCAGCTGGCTTCGATGATGTTTTCGGAGACCCCCACGGTGCCCCAGGTACTTTCCCCATCCGTGCTTTCTATGAGGACGCGGACCACTGCAGCGGTTCCCTTTCTCCTATCCAGAACGCGTACTTTATAATCGGTCAGCTTTATGCGGGAAAGATCCGGATACAGGGGTTCCAACGCCCTACGTAGGGCACGATCAAGGGCATTGATTGGACCATTGCCCTCGGCTACCTCCACGATCCTTTTGCCCTTCACTCGCAACTTTACGATGGCCTGAGTCTCGAATCTTCCCGTACGCCATCTGTCGATACCCACCTCAAAGCTCTCCAGCTCGAACAGAGGTCTATAAGTCCCAATGTTCTTCAGAATGAACAGGGCAAATGACCCGTCGGCGACTTCAAAATGGTAGCCCTCGTGTTCGCGCTTCTTCAGCTTCTTTAAGATATCAGCCACCCGGTCTTTCTCCTCCGTGAGATCGATACCGAGTTCCCTAGCTTTATGTAGAAGGGTGGTTGTTCCAGATAGCTCGGAGACCAAGATGCGT
>JBFMAG010000060.1 GCA_040755895.1 Actinomycetota bacterium
GACAGCGAGAAATTCTTCGTAAGATAGCAGCCCTTGGAGGAAAAGTTTCACTTCGGTCGTTAAAGAAATCATATGGCGGGAAAATCTCCTCGGCTTTAAAAGAACTAGAGGGAAAAAAGTTGATTCTCAAGAAATATTGGATTTCACAACCCAGGGTTGATATCAAAAAAGAACGGTATGTTCAGCTCAATTTATCCAGCCAGGAAGCTGAGACGATATCCAGATCTTTAACCACCAAAGCACCCAAGCAGCAAAGAATATTGGAGGTCCTTTCGGAAGAGCCCAGAATGCCGGTCCACGAGTTGCTTTCCTTGGTGGATGCCTCTTATACTTCCCTAAAATCGCTCATGGATAAGGGATTTGTGAAAATTTTCGATCATCCAACATTTCGAGATGCAGATTTTTATTATCCCGAAAATTTTCAAATCCCTTCCACCTTGACCTGCGAACAAGCCGAGGCTCTTCAAAGGATCACGGAATCAATTGATGGGGAAGTGCCCTCCGTTTTTCTCTTACAAGGTATCACCGGAAGTGGAAAGACGGAAATCTATCTCCAAGCCATCTCCCACATCCTTAGGAAAGGAGAAACCGCCATTGTCTTGGTTCCGGAGATTGCTCTCACTCCACAAACGGTGCATCGTTTCCGCTCAAGGTTCGGTGAGATCGTGGCCATCCTCCATAGTGGACTGGGTTTGGGTGAGAGATTTGACCAGTGGAGAAGGGTCAAGGAAGGGCGTTATAAGGTGGTGGTGGGTGCTCGCTCAGCGTTGTTTGCCCCCGTAAGCAATTTGGGATTGATTGTTGTGGACGAAGAGCATGAGAGCACCTATAAGCAAAATCGGAATCCTAGATATCACGCCCGAGATGTGGCATTAAAACGAGCTCAGTTGAACAATGCTTGTGTGATTTTGGGAAGCGCTACTCCATCGGTGGAGAGCAAGTTCAAAGCGGAAAGGGGAGAGTATGAGCTAATTTATTTGACCAGACGCATTGAGAACAGACCATTGCCAGGTATACAGCTAGTGGATATGAGGAGGGAAATCAACAAGGGCATATTCAGTTCAACTCTACGCGAACGGATGAACAAATGTATCAATTCCGGAGGGAAAATGATATTATTCTTGAACAGACGAGGTTACTGCGATTTTCTGCTGTGCAGGGATTGTGGTTTGGTGATAAAATGTAAAAGATGTGCCGTTTCGCTCACTTATCATCAGGTTAAGGGGATTTTAAAGTGCCACCACTGTGGTTATGTAAAACCCGCTCCTCGTACCTGTCCTAAATGTAAGGGTCATCGGATTCACTATTTCGGCGTTGGAACTCAGAGGGTTGAAAGCGAACTCAAAAATTTATTTCCAGATTTGCCCGTAATCAGGATGGATGCTAATACTACGGTTCGAAGAGGTGCCCATCGACGCAGGTTGATTGAGTTTAAAGAAGAGAGGGTAGGAGTGCTCCTGGGTACTCAAATGATCGCCAAGGGACTCGATTTTCCTGAGGTTACTCTGGTAGGTATCATAAATGCGGATACCGCTCTTAATCTCCCAGATTTCAGGGCAGCGGAGCGAACTTTTCAACTATTAATGCAGGTTGGTGGAAGAGCTGGTAGAGGACAACGACCCGGAACCGTGGTCGTTCAAACATATTGTCCCGAAAATTATGCCATTAAGGCGATGTTGAGAGGAAATTACGATTCCTTTTACCTGAAGGAGATAGGTTTGAGGAAGGAGTTAAAATATCCTCCCTTCTGCGAATTGATTAGCATTCTGATATCAGCAAGGGATGAAAGGAAGGCAAATGAGGTAGCATCAAGGATTGGAAGGTTTCTCCAAAGCAAGCTCGGTGGTCTTTTTGATCTCCTCGGTCCAGCACCCGCCCCTCTTCAGAAGCTGGGAAATAAATATAGATGGCACATTGTCCTTAAGGTATCAAATTCTCGTGCCGTTAAGACTTTTCTTAAAGAAAATTACAAACGATTATTACCGGAGAAATATTCCAAGGATGTGACCCTGTTCATAGATGTGGATCCCGTGTGGCTACTCTAAATAATCGCCACTCGTAGCCCGTCGCTCGCAGCTAGATTAAGAATTGCCTTTTCGAGCGACGGGAGTCGAGTTTCGAGCGACGGAGGTAATTTAGGTGGTAGCTCTGGAAATTAGGAAATTTGGTGATCCCGCGCTACGGGAAAAGGCATTTCCCATAGAAAAAATCGATCAAGAGGTCAAAAAGTTGGCAAAGAATCTCATCGATACGTTGCACAATGCTTCTGG
>JBFMAG010000061.1 GCA_040755895.1 Actinomycetota bacterium
CCCAATGGCCTTTCTATCCACGGTGATCTTGATGTTCTCCGCAATTTTCAGCGTAACCGTGTTTTCGGTGAGCGATTTAATTACACCGTGTATCCCCCCGATGGTCACCACTTTATCACCCACCTTTAACTCGGATATCAACTTCTGATGTCTCCTTGCCCGCAGCTGTTGGGGACGGATTAAGAGAAAGTAAAAAATTGCAAGCAGAAGAACCAACCAAATGACGGAGGCATATTGACCCGTGTCCATAACATCAGTCCTTTCATCAATTTGGCTTACGTTCCATATAATCCAGTGAAAATCCTTTTTATTCAAGCACAGCGAATTCGGATGTCGGATAACGGGTTAAAAAATCTTCTCTAAATTTCGCGAAAGAATCATCCAATATGGCCTCTCTCGCGTCGGAAAGCAGATTAAAGATAAATGCTAAATTATGCCACGTAAGAAGCCTGTGAGCGAGAATTTCTCCGATATTGTGAAGATGTCGTAAGTACGCACGAGTATAATTTCTGCAAACGTAGCAGGAACAAGAGGGATCAAGGGGTTTAAAATCCCTGGTATATCTGGCATTCCGGAGATTTATTTTCCCCTCCGTTGTAAAAACAGTTCCATTTCGAGCCACTCTTGTGGGAAGGGCGCAGTCAAACATATCGATCCCCAATCCAATGGATTCCAAAAGACTCGAGGGATTGCCCACACCCATGAGATACCGGGGTTTACCAAAAGGAATGAAAGATAGGGTGGGCTCGAGGATTTCAAACATAAGATCGTGAGGTTCCCCCACGCTAAATCCCCCTATTCCATAACCCGGAAAATCCATCTCCAGCGTTTTTTCCGCACTTAATCTTCTCAAATCTGGATGGATCCCACCCTGGATGATTCCAAATAAAGCCTGTTTGGGATTTTCGTGATTTTTCCTGCATCTTTCAGCCCAATTGAGGGTTCTCAACACCGCTTCACGCACATAATCGAATTCTGCAGGATAAGGTGTGCATTGGTCAAGAACCATGATGATATCCGCACCCAGGGCATGCTGAATTTCTATAACCCTTTCGGGAGAAAGGAAATGAACCGAACCATCGAAGATGGATTGGAATTTAACCCCCTCGTCTGTAACCTTTAGGGTGGGGCTCAAGCTAAAAATCTGATATCCTCCACTGTCGGTGATAATTGGTCCGTCCCAGTGCATAAAGTGGTGTAACCCCCCGGCTTCCTTAATCACTCCGTGCCCTGGGCGCAAATACAGGTGGTAAGTATTGCCCAGAATCAATTGGGCACCCATTCCCCTCAATTCTTCAGGGGTCAGGGTCTTGACCGCCCCCTTCGTTCCCACGGGTATGAACACGGGGGTATCGATCTCCCCGTGAGGAGTGATGATCCTCCCGACGCGGGCACGAGTATTCTTATCGGTGTGTAAAACCTCAAATTTAAAACTCATTCTAATTGTCATGGTTAATGGTTCACGGATTTATTAATATTTCTCTGTGAAATGTGAACGGTGAACATCTTTTGCTAGCACTGTGGGTGCTAGAGGATGAGCATCGCATCTCCAAAGCTTAGAAACCTATACTCCCTATCAATTGCTTCTCGATAAGCACGTGTGATTAAATTCCTACCCGCAAAGGCGGAAACGAGTATAAGCGTGGTCGATTTGGGCAAATGGAAGTTGGTTATCAGCGCATCAACAATTTTAAAATCAAATCCGGGATAAATAAATAGCTCTGTCCAACCCTCTCCTGCCACAACCCGCCATTTCCTCCCCATTGACCCCGGGGATTTGGGATTCGGGATTCGGACAGCAACGGTCTCCAATGTCCTTGCCGAGGTCGTACCCAGGGCGATTACCCTCTTCCCTTTATCAATGGTCCGATTGATGAGTTCAGCCGAAGCCTGGCTCACTTGGAAGTATTCGCTGTGCATTTTGTGCTCCTGGACATTCTCCACTTTCACCGGTCGAAAGGTATCCAATCCCACCTGCAAGGTTACAAAGACGAAACGAACGCCCTTTCTCACCAAATCTTTGAGAAGCGATGGAGTGCAATGAAAACCAGCGGTCGGTGCCGCGATCGATCCTTCTCTCCTCGCATAGATTGTTTGATAGCGCTCTTTATCTTCCAAGGTTTCATGGATATATGGAGGTAGTGGTACTTCTCCTATTCGATTTAAAACCTCCTTGAAATCCCCTCGACATTCAAAGGAAATTATCCGCTCACCTCCGGGCAATCTTTCTTCGATATGGCCCACCAATAGTCCGTCACTGAAGATTAAATCCACCCCTGGAGGGAGCCTTCTCCCCGGTTTAACCAGTGCCTTCCACTTTTTATCCTCAATTCGGTGCAGAAGCAAAACCTCAACCTTACCTTTAGTCTCTGCCTTGTAACCTCGCAATCTAGCGGGGAGAACCCTGGTATCGTTGAGCACCAAGCAGTCCCCTTGGCTAAGATAATGAGGTAAATCTCGAAAGATTCTGTGCTCGAATCTCCCAGTCGCTCGATCGATGATCATCAAACGCGAACTATCCCGAGGTTCTATGGGGTGTTGAGCTATGAGGTTTTCAGGAAGTAAGTAATCGAACTCGGAAATCTTCATCGATGGAAACCCCTAATGCCTCATGAGGAGAAAGAGAAGATTTAAGAGAATGGTCAAAATGATGCTTATAAGGATACAAGCCCCAAGCGGGAAATAAAAGGTGAAATTCCCCCTGCGGTAAAGAATATCACCGGGAAAGCGCTGCAACCCAAGCCCCTTACCAAAGAAATAGAGCAATCCGCCGGTGATGAAGAGGATGAGTCCAAATAGAAGTATTATTTTGCCCAGACTTTGTAAATCCATTGAAGTCACCCACCACAAAAATCGCCTATTTCTTGGATATCCCTTTGCCAACGAGATGTGGCTTGTAATATCGCTCCCTCTCGCTGTAAATGCACCCGCAATATTGCTGCCTATACAGCTCCAACTCACGGGATTTGACCACGGCTTTCTTCCAACCCTTCCGAAAATCGAGGTAAAGAAAAGGAACATCGTATCGCTCGGCGATGTCCTGGCCAATCTCACGGATTAAATCGTGTTTCTGGAAAGGACTCACCAAAAGCGTTGTGGAGAAGTAGTCGAATCTACCCCTTCTCGCCACCTTTGCGGTCTCCGTGAGCCTCAACCTGTAGCAGATGGGACACCTTACCCTCTCCCGATAGACAACATCCTGGAAGAAGCGATCTATATCGTAAGCTCCCTCTATGAGCTTTATTTCATTCTCCTCACAGAATTTCTTCAGGCAATTTAACCTCCTCTCATACTCCTGAAAGGGTTGAATATTTGGATTATAGAAGAGGCAAACGACCTCATAATTTTCCTCCTTTAATCGCTCCCATGGGGATAAGAGACAGGGTGCACAACAGGCATGTAAAAGGACCTTCATGTTCTCACCGCCTTAGAATTATAAACGCGATGTTCGTTTGGACAAGGGGTAAGAAAGTCTTTTGATGGCCTCCAATTTCTCCCTCCGCCCGATTTTGGCGTGAGTCACCGCCACCCTCAAAATTTCTATGGATTTATCATAGGTTTCCCTGTCCACAGGATAGGGATGGCCATCCTTCCCCCCGTGAGCAAAGCTGTACTTGACGGGATCGCGAAAACTCGGAGCCACCCCATAGACCAGTTCGGAAATCAAACTGAGAGCTCGAATCGTTTTGGGACCAACCCCTTCAATCCCCAAAAGTCTCTCGAAATCCTCGGGTTGTCTTTCATAAGTTTTGAGGAAAATCCTTCCCAAGCTCTCAGGGGATAGATCGTGAACGAGAATTTGATGCGAGGCTGGTAAATCCAGTGTTTGCAGTTTCTTGAGGGTTGAGACCAAACGCTCGGGTTTCTCACGGGAAAGCGATGTGCTCACATTCCTCGCATCTTCACTCTCCCTCGCGACCATATTTAGGGGTCTTCTCCTCTGATCACAGCAGATGGCATAATGGGGCTCGCAGACAAAGCTCTTAAGTTCATCGCCAAGCCAATGATATCTTCTGGCATATCTGGTCTCTTCATTCATTCCCTGCTGAACCACAGCCCAAGAACCTTTGATAGTAAAGACAAAGCAATGATGATAGAGCTGGAAGCCATCCTGAAGGGCAACGCTGTCAATTTTGGCCGCCATTCTGCTGGCATAAACCAATATTGATGGATCAATCGAGAGCAAATCCCCGAAACCTTCAATCTCTGAAGGAGTCTTGCGGGAAACCTTTCCCTTGCCCCCGGCCACAAGTAAACCTAAATCTCTCTCAAGTCTCCTGATGCCCTCCTTCAATGCTCCACAAACCGTGGTGGTCACGCCACTGGAGTGCCAGTCAAATCCCAAGACACAGCCAAAAGCCTGGAACCACAAGGGATCGGAGAGTTTCCTGAGCATCTCCTCCGGTCCAAATTCGCCCACAATGAACAAGGTAATCTCTCTAGCTAACTCCTTCATCCTTTGGAAAAGCCAAGAAGGAGTCCTGCCATAATGCAGCGGCAAATTGGCAATTCCCGTTCTTTTCAACCTTCTTCACCATCTTCAAGTTTGAACCACTCGCATCTTCTTCCTTAATTGTATACTATGTTCCGAGATCGGTTCTCGACCTTCACTTTCTTAAACTTCTTCGGCTAAATCTACAACCCTGGGGTTGACCAGATTTACAAAATCCCGACAATTCATCCTGATGGAATCGATGTGGGTACCTCCGGTAAAGATCACCGTCTCGTGATCCAGCAGCCTCTTGTCCACATAGACGGGAATACCAAACAGCTCCCCCAGGGGTGGAACCGCACCGATCTCGTACTTAGGGAATTCCGCCCCCATCTCTTCCTCCGTGATCAACCGGGCATAACTTGATCCCACAACCTCTCTCAGCTTGTGCATGTCCAATCTATGTGCCCCCGGCAAAACAGCAAAAGCGCGTCTATCCTTGATCTTTATGATTAAATTTTTGGCGATCTCATCCGCTTCTATTCCCAACGCTTTTGCCTCTTCGATGCAACTGAAAACTTGGGGGTGGGTGATATGCTCGTATGAGACACCCTTCTTTTCCAGATATTTCTTGACATCGGGACAAATCGCCATTTTTCATACCCCCTCATTGAGATATCCCGCGACTTTAGGATAAAACATTTTGGAACAATACTCCATATTTCAAAAGTTCACGATCCTCCCATAAAAAGTTGTAAATCTTGCGGAGGATCGATGGTAAGGATTTTTTACAATTCGATCATTTCATCGAGGGTTAAAACCTTGATCTCCTCTACCTTCTTCAGGTTGGGATCGTTTGTTATAAAAGTATCAGCTCCATTTAAAATGCTTGTCGCCGCCTGGATGGCATCCCTTGAGGTGATTCCATATTTTGCCTTGAGTTCCGCGGCCTTCTCCGCAATGCGCGTATCGATGTTCAATACCTTGAGATTCGGGAATGTATTCAAAACGAATTTGTACTCCTCAACAGCTGTTTGATTATTTTCCGCCTTCGGTTTTGCCAATATCTCCATTAAAGTAACTATCGAAGTTACTCCCTTTACCTTGCCTTCCTCGATAGCTCCAAGGATAGCCGAGGTGATCTTGAGGTATTTCTGATTCTCTTCAAAATGATAGATAAAAA
>JBFMAG010000062.1 GCA_040755895.1 Actinomycetota bacterium
TTTGAGGATAGAAATTTTCTGCTTTGCACCTAAGCACCCACACTTTTGTGAGGTGGATTTCAAAGGTGTACGGGAGGATTGTTTGAAAGCCCTCCGTTTTATCCAAGAGATTTTCCAGAGGGAAGAATATGATCTACTTATTTTGGACGAAATAAATGTGGCTTTACGTGATGGGTTCCTGACCGAAGAGGAGATATTTACTCTCTTGGATAAGAAGCCTCAACATCTTGAGCTCATTTTAACTGGCAAGGGAGCTACGGAGGCTCTCATCGGGAAAGCCGATTTGGTAACCGAGATGAGGAAGATAAAGCACCCCTTTGATGGAGGGATGAAGGGAAGAAGGGGAATAGAATTTTGAAACGCCGATTCTTTAGCAAGCACAGGGTTGATGACGAATGGTTGGAAAGATAATTTTGGCTTTTCTTTTGGATTTGCTCTTGGGCGATCCTCCCAGACTGCCACATCCAGTCAAGGCGATGGGGAAGCTAATCACCTCCCTTGAAGGACTGTTGCGAAAGTTTGCTCGAGGTAAGGGGAAGTACCTTGCGGGTTTCATCCTCACCTTCACCGTTGTTTCAATTTCTTATGTAGTCACCCTTTTGGTTCTCATTTTGACCAATTCGATTTCCAGTTGGTTGAAGATGGCCATTGAAGTTTACTTACTTTACGCCGTATTGGCCACCAAGGGTTTATCCAGAGAGGCGATCTCGGTAGGTCATTTGTTATCCAGGGATTTGGACGCCGCTCGGAAGCGTCTATCTCACCTTGTGGGAAGGGATACGGAGAACCTCGGTGAGAGGGAGATCCTTCGCGCCACGGTTGAAAGCGTGGCCGAGAATACCACCGATGGGGTTGTAGCTCCATTATTTTATGCCTTTCTGGGAGGTCCTGCCTTGGCCATCGCCTATAAAGCGGTAAATACCTTGGATTCCATGGTGGGTTATAGGAATGATGACTATCGCAGATTTGGTTGGTTTTCAGCCAGGCTTGATGATCTGGCAAATTTCATTCCCGCTCGAATAACCGGATTTTTATTTCCCATAGCCTGTCTGCTTTTGCGTAAGGATGCTCGATCCTGTGTCCTGATAATGCTTCGAGATTCGAGAAAACATTTGAGTCCGAATGCCGGCATCCCCGAAGCGGCTATGGCGGGAGCCCTCGGCGTCCGGCTGGGTGGAGTGAACTTTTACCAAGGTATATCCAGTTTTCGCCCTTTTATGGGGGATGCAAAAGTAGAAATTTCGCTTAAGCATATACGCGAGGCAACGGCGATCCTATATATGGTTGCTTTCCTTTCACTATCACTGGGAGCGGTCATTTATTTGGCCGTTGGGTAGTGGCAAGTGCAATGTTGTGGAGGTTTTGATGAAGGGATTTAAGCGGGTACACGGTGGAAATAGATTGGAAGTCGCTTGGGCTCACGGTCACCCCCTTGACCAATTAATCGATTTTAGTGCCAATATCAATCCCTTTGGTCCTCCGCCTTCCGTCTTTGAGAGCATTAGAGAGAATTTATCCGAGGTCGCTCATTATCCGGATCATGAGTCGAGGGGGTTGAAGAAGGCTCTGGCGGAGTATCTTTCAGTCAAGCCCAGTAGCATAATTTTGGGCAATGGGTCTGTGGAACTCATCTACCTTTTGACCAGCTATTTTCGTCCCCGATTTGCATTGATTCCCGCTCCCACATTCTGCGAGTACGAACTGGCCATCAAAGCTGTAGGTGGAGGGGTAATCCATATTCGGCTCAAAAAGGAAGAAGGTTTTACCATTCCTACAGAAGAGATTTTGGAAGCTCTTCCGAGGGTGCAAATGGTTTTCCTTTGTAATCCCAACAATCCCACGGGAAATCTACTTGCGGGGGAGGATTTACTCAAGATTTTGGAAAGAGCAGATGAACTCAAGGTCGTACTCATCTTGGATGAAGCTTATATGGACTTCGTCGAGAAAAGAGAGAGATTCTCTCTGAACAGGGAGGCGGAAAAGAGAGACAACATTTTTGTATTGGGTTCGTTGACGAAGTTTTTTGCTTTGGCTGGCTTGAGAGTAGGATATGCCATAGCCAATCCCAAGTACGTGGAAGAATTAAATTCTATCAAAAATCCCTGGAATATAAACTGTTTTGCTCAGGTGGCTGGCGTTTCTGCTCTTAGGGATATCGAGTTCATGAGGCAAAGTAGGATCAAAATTCGGGAGAATAGGCACCATCTGTTCATGGCTTTGTCGGATATGAAGGGTCTTAAACCCTATCCTTCGCAGGCAAATTTTATACTGGTGGAGATCGAGCATCGGGATTGGGATTCAAAGAGACTTCAGAATGAGTTGGCGAGGAGGTGCCTCTTAATCCGCGATTGCGAATCTTTCCGCGGCCTTAGCAGGGGGTTTATCCGCTTGGCGATTCGAACCCGTGAGGAGAACGAAAAATTGATCGATGCTCTCAAGGAGATATTAAGTTCATGAAGATCAGTGTCCACTTATCACCGCGTAGGTGATAAGTAGGATGTTAATTTGCATTATGGGGGTTAAAATGTACAGATTAAAGCGAATATTGAAGACAATCGGTGATGTGGACAAGGAGGCAATGCATCTGGCGAGGGAAAGGCAAAACCAATTAACCAAACCAAGGGGTAGTTTAGGAGCTTTAGAAGAGATATCAATTAAAATTGCAGGTATAATGGGCAATCCATTACCGAAAATTGCCGATAAGGTCATCGTGGTTATGGCCGGAGACCATGGGGTGGTGGAAGAGAGAGTGAGTGCTTTCCCTCAGGAGGTAACGGTCCAAATGGTCTACAATTTCATTGAAGGAGGAGCCGGCATCAATGTCCTAGCTAGACATGTCGGTGCCAGGGTAGTCGTCGTGGACATCGGGGTAGCAAGTAGCATCAATAACCCTCGGGTCATCTCGCAAAAGGTAAGAGCCGGTACTGCGAATATTGCCCGAGGACCCGCGATGTTGAAGGGTGAGGCAATCGCCTCAATCGAAGCGGGAATAAGGATCGTCCAGGATGAAGTGGAAAAAGGTGTCAGCATCATCGGTACCGGGGATATGGGAATTGGCAACACCACCCCCAGCAGCGCTATATTGGCGGCTTTCACCGGTCTCCCCGTGGAAAAGGTCGTTGGCAGGGGTACCGGTATTGATGACCATCGATTGAGTTTGAAGATCAGGGTCATTGAGGAGGCATTGGAGGTAAATCAACCCGACCCCGATGATCCTTTGGATGTCTTGACCAAAGTAGGGGGCTTAGAGATTGGAGGACTCGCTGGTTGTATCCTCGGTGCAGCTGCTCTTAAGATACCCGTGGTAATCGATGGGTTTATCTCCGGAGCCGCGGCTTTGATAGCCAGCAGAATTGCTCCAAAATCCGTGGGATATATGGTCGCCTCCCATGTATCGGCGGAACAGGGGCACAAGATAATGCTCGATGTATTGGGCTTAAAACCCATGCTCTATATGGATATGCGTTTGGGTGAGGGAACGGGAGCTGCCCTTGGAATGAGCATTGTCGAGGCCGCCTGTAAGATTTTGTCCGAGATGGCCACCTTCGGTGAAGCTGGGGTATCGGAATCAATCGATGATTAATTCATTCCTTCACGCTTTGAAGTTTTTAACCATATTTCCCATTCCCGAGCCTAAAAGGCAGGATCTTAAAAGCCTGGGAAGATCCACAACATTTTTCCCATTGGTTGGATTGCTTTTGGGTTTAATTTTGGTCGCATTTAATTTTCTCCTTTCCTACTTTCTGCCGCACCGAGTGGTAAATTTTCTCTTAGTAATCTCGTTAATCATCCTCACTCGGGGGATTCATCTCGATGGATTGGCAGATAGCGCAGATGGTTTTTTGGTGGGGGGCCAAAAAGACGAGATACTGAAAATCATGAGGGATACTCGAATAGGTACCTTTGGGATAACCGCCTTGTTTCTCATTTTGTTGCTTAAATTCCTTTTGTTGGACTCACTTCCCAATGAGATCAAAAACTTTGCTTTGATTACGATGCCCTCGCTGGGGCGATGGTCCACGGTTTATGCCGCTTTTCTATACCCCGCAGCTCGAGGGGATGGTCTGGGGAAGATATTCATCGATAATACCAAATCATTTGAGCTTTTTGTTGCCTCATCAATCTCGTTATTGATTGGTATACTCTGCTTCAAATGTGGATCGATCCATGTTTTTGCCGGTCTGTTGCTGTTTACAACGGCCATCGCTCACTTTATGTCGAAAAGGATTTCGGGCATGACGGGAGATACGCTTGGGGCTATAACGGAACTTTCCGAGGTTTGGATATTGCTAACAATTTTGGTATCATTTAGCCACTAGCAAGCGACCTCGAATAGGGGATAATCAGGTGTTACGGGTATTTCTCATTCGGCACGGCGAGACCCAGTGGAATGTGGAATCGAAATATCTCGGTTCCACGGATTTAGGGCTGACTGAAAGAGGGAAACACCAGACTTTAGTTTTAGCCAGGAGACTTAGGGGAGAATCCTTGAATTCAATCTATTCCGGTTCTTCAAAACGAGCCCTCACGACCGCTCAAGCCATCGCCGATATTCATGGATTGGAGATCAAGGTGCTTCCTCAATTAAACGAGATCAACTATGGGGAGTGGGAGGGGCTCACTTATGATGAGATAAACAGAGACTACCCCCGATTTATGGAAAGATGGACTGCGGGCGAGGAAGGTCTTCCTCCGGGAGGAGAGTCATTGTCTTCCTTTAAAAGTCGCGTGAGTGAAGGTTTGCAGCGAGTGATCGGTGAAAATGCGGAGGGAAAAGTTGTTATGGTCACTCATGCTGGTCCGATCAGAGCCATAATTTGCGAGATTCTGGGTTTGGATTTTTCTAATTTTTGGAAGATAAAACAGGATAGCGCCGCTCTTAATATAATTGATTTTTATGACAAAGGGGGAATAATTTCATTGCTCAATGACACCTGCCATTTGAGGTGGGATTAGTTTGGCTCTTATTGAGAGGTTGAATCGGCTTGTGCTAAAATTTTCCTACAATTCGGTAGATTTTTCGATATGAGGAGTTAAAAATTGAATGATATCTGTCGCCCCGAATTAGATGGGTTAAAGCCGTATAAACCCGGAAAACCAATTTCTGAAGTTCAATGTGAACTAAAGCTTAAGAAAGTGATTAAATTGGCATCCAACGAGTCTCCATATCCACCATTTCCTCGAGCTATAGCTGCGGTAGAAAGGATATTCAGGGATCTGAATAGATATCCCGATGCCAATTGCACTGCTCTTAAGGGAAGGTTGGCCTCTTTTCTTGATGTTCCCGAGCCAAATATCATGATAGGCAATGGGTCAAACGAGCTCATCAGACTGATCGCCAATGCCGTATTAAATCCGGGTGAGGAAGTGATATTCGCCAAACCCTCCTTCATCGTTTATCCAACTGTGACCAGGATGATGGGGGGAATTTGCAGGGAAATTCCTCTTAATAACTTTAGGCATGACCTTCCAGCAATGCTGAAGGCCATTAGCGAAAAGACTAAAATGATCATAATCTGCAATCCCAACAATCCCACGGGAACTATAGTATTTGAGGACGAAGTGAGTGAATTTTTGGAGAAAATTAGAGGAGGAGTAGTGGTCGTATTCGATGAAGCTTATTTTGAATATGTCGAGGATGAAAGATATCCCGATGGAATTGATTATTTCCGCCAAGGGAAGTTAGTTGCCATCTTACGCACCTTTTCCAAGATATATAGTTTGGCTGGTTTTCGAATAGGTTATGGTGTAGCTCCCAATTTTCTGGTGGAGGCGGTGAGCAAGATTCGGGAGCCCTTTAATGTGAATGCCCTGGCGCAGGTTGCGGCTCTGGCCAGCCTCGATTGCCAGGATGAAGTGATTAGAAGAAAGCGCCTGAATGCCGAGGGCAAAAGATATCTTTATGGGGAATTTGAAACACTGGGTTTGGAATGCGTTCCAACCGAAGCCAATTTTATATGGGTAAATGTGGAGCGAGATTCTCGAGAGATTTTTAAGAAATTGCTTCACCGAGGAGTGATCGTAAGAACTGGAGATATTTTTGGCTATGATACCTACCTCAGAGTGACCATTGGAACCAGGGAGGAGAATGAGGAGTTTATTGCAGCTCTTAAGGAGGTATTGAAGGATCGTTGAAGGTTCAAGGTTGTGGGTTAAAGGTTTATTCACATAAGAATAAAGTATAAGCTAGGCATAAATTTCGATTAAGCTCCTGTTAAATTCAAAATTTAAAATGAAAACTGTAAAATGACAATCCAAAATTCAAAATGTTTAAACCAGTTTGGCCAAAAAGCTTATT
>JBFMAG010000063.1 GCA_040755895.1 Actinomycetota bacterium
ATTGCCCCTAGCACTTTGTCATCCTTTACCGCTGTTTGTGCAATTTCATGGGCTTGAGGATCATGCCAAAATTCAGAAGCACCAGAACCTCCAACGAAGATCACGGCGTCAAAATCCTTTACATCTACTTCACTAAGAAGAGTATCGGGTTCCACCCGCAAGCCAAACATGCCCATTGCTGGGGAACGATTTGAGGAAGCCACCGAGATCTGAGCCCCACTTTTCTCGAGAATGGTCCTGGGCTTTTGATACTCCTCATCCCTAAAATCTCTGTTAGCTATCACCATCAATATCCGTTTTCCAATCAAGTCCGACATTGTCCTTGAATCCCCTCCTTATCTAACATCGGTTATATCAACTGTCTTAACCTCTCTTCCCTCCGTGCACTTACAAGCCCCTGGTATATCTCACGAAATGCTTAAATATTGATATCGATATGAGTAACCCAAGTGCGGGATCTAGGAAAACATTGAAAACATTTAATCTGGGGGCATAGCTGATCAAAAAATTCATCAGCCTTCGCAAAAACTGGATGAAGATTGCCAGGATCACAAAATCCAGAACTTTGAATTCTGGGGGAATAAACTTTCTTGAGAGATAGGCGTAATAAAGAGCAATAAATTGAATTACCATGGAAACAAACTGCACTGTTTCAATGTAGGATTTCATATTGCTCCTCCCACTTTAAATTTTAATTAAATAAGTTTTAGAATTATTTCTTCAATACGTGCAATTATCCTCTTTGTTTATGAAAAATTTTAGAGCAGTCTTTGCGGGTAAAAATTTTTAAAATTTTTATCGATTTGTAAATAATTTCCTTGACTTCATCGATGGAAAGGTATAATTTAAAAATTGGCTCCGGGAAGTGATTAGGAGAAACTTCGCAAGAAGGCACTCCGAAACGCTACCTGGAGCCATTTTATATAAAAGTTAAAGTAGCCGATTATTAATAATGGAAGACTTGAGGGGAGTGTAAGCAACTCCGCCGAGAAGATCTCGGAATCGCATTGGCTTTCAACCCCCTCAGGTCTTCATATGTCACAGTTAAGAAAGCTATTCTCAGTCCTGATTTTTTCTACCGCACTAAAGTTTACTCGTTGTCTGCTTAACTACCATATGATATTCTAAGTAAGGATTCACTAGCGAGACCGAGATGGGGAGTGGTCGAATGGTAAGACGCCAGACTCTGGATCTGGAGGTTGCAGGTTCGAGCCCTGCCTCCCCAGCCACAGGGCGCATTCGTCTAGTGGCCTAGGACACCGCCCTCTCAAGGCGGAGATCGCGGGTTCGACTCCCGCATGCGCCACCAACATAGTTTATTGCTGATGGTCGATGGTCTTTTGATCTTCAAAACCCAGGGGAAACTCAGCCTCATCTAATTCTTCACATTAACCTTCCGTTGTTCATCAGGGGGTGACAGCGAACGGAGTGAGCGTCCTCAGGGGGACGGAGTCCCCCTAGGAAGGCGCGTAAGCGCCAGGGGGTTCGACTCCCGCATGCGCCACCAACAATACTAAGAAAATTTTCAAAAAGTGGGAAATTACGCCCGGGGGATACCCGACTTGTCGGGGAAGAGCTGCGACAAATTGCGTGCCCGAAGGGCGAATAGCAATTTCGCGGAAATCTAAGCGGAGGTTCGCGGTAGGATTTTTTGTGCTCTCTTCAGGCGATCTATCGCGCGCCTCTTTCCTAAAAGCTCAAGGGTTTCAAAGAGAGGTGGACTCACCATTCTTCCGGTGACTGCAACCCTTATTGGTTGAAAAACCTCGCGAGGGTGAAATCCGAGCTCGTTCTGGAGAGACCTGAGGGCTCTTTCGATCTCCTCTGAATTGAACCTATCCAAAGACTCCAACCTCTCTGTAGCCATTGATAAAACCTTGGGTACCTCAGGAGCACTTAAGATCTTTTCGACCGATTTTAGATCCCATTCCACATCTTTGAAGAAGAAATCCGCGAGCTCAACGATCTCGGCGAGATTTTTCATCCTATCTTGCTCTAAAAGAACTAGCCTCTCTAACCAGCCCATTCTCTTTTCATCCGGAGCTTCAGCTAAATAGCCCGCTCTTTCAAGAAAGGGAACAATCTCGGCCACAAGCCTCTTAACTGGAGTATGGCGGATATAATAACCATTCATCCACTCAAGTTTTCTAAGGTCAAAGACGGCTGGGGCTTTTGATACCCTTTCCAGAGAGAATTTCTCGATCAGTTCATTTCTACTTATCAAGGTGGTTTTCTCATCTAAAGACCAGCCCAAGAGAGCCAAATAGTTGACCATCGCTTCCGGTAAGTATCCTTTATTTCGATATTCTTCAATGGATGTAGCTCCGTGACGCTTGCTTAAAGGTTTCCGATCAGGTCCCACAATCATCGGGAGATGCGCAAATAGAGGAGGTTTCAAGTTTAGAGCCTTGTATAGAAGAACCTGTTTTGGTGTGTTAGGCAGGTGATCCTCTCCCCGAATTACATGGGTAATTTCCATGGCTTCATCGTCGACAACTACGGCGAAGTTATAGGTTGGGCTGCCGTCGGCTCGAAGAAGGACGAAATCATCGAGGAGCCTATTCTCAAAGTGAACTTCGCCTCGAATGAGATCGAATATTGTGGTTACCCCTTCAAGAGGACAAGCAAATCTTATGGCCGGTTTTCGCTCCTTTTCGAGCCTCCTCCTCTGCTCAGAGCTTAAGGATCGGCATCTTCTATCATAGCGAGGTGGGATACCCGCCTTGAGAGTTTCCTCGCGTCGAGTATCGAGCTCTTCTGGAGTGCAGTAACAAAAGTATGCCTTTTCTTCATCGAGCAAACGCTGGGCAGTCTCGCGATAGAGTGAGAATCGTTCCGTCTGACGATAGGGACCTTCATCCCAATCCAGACCGAGCCATTTTAGGGAGGAAATAATCACTTCTATGGCTTCCTCCGTCGATCTAGTGCGATCGGTATCCTCTATCCTGAGAATGAAACTTCCCTTATTCTTCCGAGCAAAAAGCCAATTGTAGAGGGCCGTTCGGGCTCCCCCAATATGCAAATAACCGGTTGGGCTTGGAGCAAAGCGGACACGGACGGTTTGCCCCTTGTCCCTTGTTGCCTGCCGCAGGTATTGTTCTATTTGTTTTTCGAGCCATTCTTCCTCAAGCTTGCGTCTTTTGTCGGGAATTACTTTCGTAGGAGGGGGCATCGGCTTCCTGATTGACTTATAGATATCCAGTTGGTCCGGGGTTTTCTTCTTCTTGCTCATATATCCCACCGTTTTAGTGATTATTAATCCTGGACATAATTTGTTCACGGGAGTTTCTTCCAGCATACTGTTTATCCCAGGTCAATGCAAAATGTAAAAATCAAAAATAAAAAGCTTAATTGAGATTTATGTGTAGCCTATAGTAATTATGTCTATGTTTCAATTATGTCTAGGTTTCAATTTGACACTTTTGGGGTTATGCTTTTTATCAGGGTAATTTTACTCCCAACTTTTAATCCTAACCTGACGGCGGCACTTCCCTGGTTCACAGCGATGCAAAGATGATCGGATGAATCCACCAATAAGAGGAGCTCACCAGCCTTTACTTCGCCAAAGGTCCTCAAAAGGGGTAGGATGACATCCTCCCCATCCCATTTTACCAAAATTTGGTTTTTCAATCTTATACCACATTTCATCAACTCGTGTAAGGTTACATTCAAGCGGAGGGTTCCAAATTTATCTACATCAATGACCTCGCAAATTATTTCCTCCCCTGAAATCCTTGCTTTGGACCAAGGGATTTGGACAAGGTCATTTACATTGATTTCGGGTCCAAATTCGTCCATATCCTCACCCACGGCCAAGTGAGCAGCAACGGGGGCGAAGATGTCTCTCCCGTGAAAGGAGGGGCAAATCGGTTTGTGCATATATCTTTCATTGGTTATCTCGACAACCTTTTTAATCCCTCCTAAACTTTGAGCTGCAGGAATGAGCAACCCATTATCGGGCCCTACTAGGTAATCTCCTCTTTTGGTCAAAATTATTATAGCCCTTCTCTCGGTTCCCACACCGGGATCGACTATGGCTAAATGGATCCCCTTGGGCATGAAGGAAGCTGCGCTGGCGAGCAGCAGAGCACCCTTCTTCACATTGAAATTTGGAACTTCGTGAGAAATATCGATGATCTCAGCGTGGGGAGCAATCCTCTTTATAACACCTTTGCAGACTCCAACCCATTCATCGGCTAAGCCAAAATCGCTTAAGAATGTTATAATCGGACGCATTTGTCTCCTCTCGATCCCCATTTCCTGTAAGCATAAAATGGTTACGACTCAGTCCCGTTGATATACCGTGGGGCAAGATGCTAGGAGAACTCACAGATGGTGATCTTTTAGGCTAACCTGATAAAGTCTTCGGTAGACCACATTTATTTGCCAGAATACCAAAAACTTATATATGGAGCGCAGGTGCCGTAAGGATTTAAGCATTCTCATGAAGATTGCCCAATAGGAGTAAACCTTCTGGCAGGCCCAGTCATAATGGGCTCGTAATTCCTCGGGTGACATGAGCTTGGGACGGAACACCACGTGAGTACTGTCATATTTCTCCCACCTGTTGTGTAGGATACGTCCAGTTTCCTCCAACTTCCTGCGCAGGGCGGTTCCTGGATAGGGAGTTAACACGGTAAGTTGGGGAACCTCTATATTCAACCGTTTGATGAAATCCACCGTTCTTTTAAATACACCAGGATCCTCTTCATCAAATCCGAAGACAAAGCAACCAATAATCCCTATTCCCTGGCAGTGTATCCTTCGAATGGCCTCCGCGTATTCGATTATTCTATTCACCCTTTTGCCCATGGATTCGATGGCCTCGTTTACCAGGGATTCGAAACCTATGAGTATTCCAACACAGCCGCTCTTTGCAGCCAACTTTAGCAAGGACCAATCCTTTGCCAGATTAAGGGAACCTTGACTTATCCACTTTATCTTCAAAGGAATTAAGGCTTTGAAAAGCTCCTTAGCATGCTTAGGATTCCCTACGATATTATTGTCGGTGAAGAATACAAACCTCTCCTTCAAATCCTTTATCTCTTGTACAACCTCATGGATGGGTCGATAGCGGATGTTGTTACCGAAGAAAGTTGTGGTAGAGCAAAAACTGCAGTTGAAGGGGCAGCCCCTTGATGTCTCTACTTTGGGGACATTCACATAAGCTTTTTCATTCATTAAATCTCGACGGGGTCTTAACAGGCCCGCCAGTTCAGGTTTCTTCTCTGAGCGATAGAATTTTTGAAGACTTCCTTTTCTGAAATCATCGAGCATCTTCTGCCAAACTCCCTCTGCCTCTCCCAGGACAACGGCATCAGCATGGGCAATTGCTTCCTCGGGTACGAGGGTGGGATGAACGCCTCCCATCACAACTTTTACCCCTCGAGCACGAAACTCATCGGCGATCTCATAGGCACGGGGGGCACTTGGGGTAAGAGTGGTGATACAAACCAGATCAACCGGTTTATTGAAATCGATTTTCTCCACATTCTCATCGGTGATGAAGACTTCAATGTCGGGAGGAGTTAATCCAGCTAAAATGGGTGGAGTTAAGGAGCTCATGTACATTTTCCCAAATAGCCTCACATTTGTTGGGTGATGGGGTTGGATAATCTCTAATTTCAAAATAATCACCATCCAATAATTTTAAATCTCCAATTCCCTTCCATAATCATCTGCGAGCCTATGGACATCATCCTCAAGGGAGTAACCGAAGGCGACCTCCAATATCCTCCCCTTTTCCCCTTTTGAGGATATGCGGTGAACCTGACCCGCTGGGATGAAGAACTCTTCACCCACTTTGGCATCGTGGATCTCATCGCCGATTTGAACCCTTAAACCCTTGTCCAGTATCACCCAGGTGTCGCTCCTTAAGTTGTGCCAATGCAAACTGGTTTCTTGATTGGGTTCTATGGTGATGAGCTTCACGGAACAGGTTTTATTGAGAGCGTAAATATTTAAATGACCCCAAGGTTTATCGACCCTCATTTGACCACCACCTCCACCCTTCTATCATAATTCATTCACATCATAGCGCAAATCAAAATCAAACCTTCGATTTATAAAATTTTCAAAAGATTGACCATTTCAATGGTGGACATGGCTGCCTGCCAACCCTTGTTGCCAGATTTAGTGCCAGCGCGCTCTATTGCTTGCTCGATGGTATCGGCGGTAATTATGCCAAAGGAGATGGGGACACCGGTATCGAGATTTATCTTGGCAATGCCCTTAGCTACCTCGCTGCAGATGTATTCAAAATGGGGGGTATCTCCCCGAAGAATCACTCCCAGACAGATGAGGCCATCGTATCTCTTCGAGAGGGCTACCCTCCTGGCGATCAATGGTATCTCAAAGGAACCCGGAGTCCAGACCACCTCGATGTTTTCATCCTGAGCATCGTGCCGTTTGAGGGCATCCATTGCCCCTTCCAAAAGTCTTTTACTTAAAAACTCATTAAATCGACTGACGATGATCCCGAATTTAAAATCCCGCGCAATCAGTTTCCCTTCATAAATTTTCATGATTTCCTCCCTTCCATTTATAGCTCTGAAGCCGGAAGCTCAGGAGCTGCGACCGAGCTAATAAAACTTCCAAACCTCCTGTAATAGGTCTTAATCTTCTAAACTTTCTAGCTCAAATAGGTGGGCTAATTTATCCCTTTTGGCTCGTAAGTAATCGATGTTGTGAAAACTGGGCCGTACGACCAGCGGTATCCTTTCGGTAATCTTTAAACCATAACCCTCCAATCCCACTATCTTTCTGGGGTTATTGGTCATTAAACGTATCGATGTGATGCCCAAATCGACCAATATTTGAGCCCCAATGCCATAGTCTCTAAGATCTGACGGGAAACCCAGCTCTTTATTCGCTTCTACCGTATCCTTCCCTTCCTCCTGAAGCTCATAAGCCCTAAGTTTATTGACGAGTCCTATGCCTCTTCCCTCCTGTCCCATGATGTACAGAAAGACTCCACGCTCCTCCTGAGCTATCTTCTTTAAAGCTTCCTCCAATTGACCTCCGCAATCACAGCGAAGGGAATGGAATACATCTCCGGTCAAGCACTCAGAGTGAACTCGAACCAGGATATCATTCCCACCTTCAACTTTGCCCTTGACCAGTGCTAAATGGCACTTTCCATCCAAAATGCTTTCATAACCGATGGCTCTAAACGTCCCATATTTTGTGGGTAGATTTACCTCCGCGATGCATCTCACGAGTTTCTCGGTACGGCGGCGAAATCTAATTAGGTCTGCAATGGTTATCATCTTCAGACCAAATTTTCCCGCGATTTTCTCCAATTGGGGAACCCGGGCCATGGTTCCATCCTCATTCATAATCTCACAGATGACACCCGCTGGGAAAAGTCCCGCTAATCTTGCCAAATCCACGGCTGCTTCAGTATGCCCGGCTCTCTCCAAAACCCCACCTCTTCTGGCTCGAAGCGGGAAAACGTGTCCAGGCATGGAAATATCCTCCGGCTTAGTCTTGGGATTTACGACCGTTCGGATGGTGATTGCTCTATCACGTGCGGATATGCCCGTGGTTGTGTTGTGCTTCGCATCAATGGAGACTGTAAAGGCAGTTTCACGAAATGATGTATTGTTGGGAACCATGGTTGGAATTTTAAGCTGGTCCAATCTCTGGGAAGTACAGGGTAAACAAATAAGACCTCTCCCATGTTTGGCCATGAAGTTTATGGCCTGAGGAGTAACTTTCTCCGCAGCCATGCAGAAATCTCCCTCATTTTCACGATCCTCATCGTCCACTACGATGACCATCCCACCCTTTTTTATCTCCTCGATCGCTTCTTCGATGGAACTAAAAGCCACCTCTTCACCTCCCCGAAATAAAACCGTGTTTTAAAAGTGTTTCTAAAGTTAGATTGTCCTTAATCGATTTTCTTAAGAAGCTTTCGATATACTTTCCGAAAATATCCGCTTCCAAATTTACTTTGAGACCCGGACCTTTAAAACCCAATGTTGTTACCCTTGCCGTGTGGGGAATAATGGAGACCATGAAGGCAGAAGTAGAAATACCAACTATGGTCAGACTCACTCCATCCACCGCAATTGATCCCTGCGGTATTAAATATCGACTAATTTGAGACGGGGTCTCAATCTTAAGGATAATTGCATCTCCTTTCCTAATTTTGTTGAGGATTGCTCCCATACCATCAACGTGTCCGGTTACCATATGTCCGCCAAGACGATCACAGAATCTCAAAGCCCTTTCCAAGTTCACGGCATCCCCGGATTTTAACTCGCCCAGATTCGTCTTTTCCAGCGTCTCGGGCGAAATATCCACGCGAAATCTATTCCCTCCTCGCTCAGTAACCGTAAGGCAGACCCCACTTACGGCGATGGAGTCCCCAATCTTCAAATCCTCCGTCACCTTTGGGGCAAACACCTCCAAAGTGCATTTACCTCGGCTTTTCGTAAGGGCTTTAACTCCTCCAAGTTCCTCAATTATGCCCGTGAACACCTCAACCTCCATGAAGATAAGGGATGAGTCATGAGTCAAAAGTCATAAGTGAAAAGGGAAAGAAGGACTCCCTTTTGGGGTAGGCTTCTATCAACAAGTCTTCGCCGATCATTTTCACATCCGTTATTTTAAGGTTGGGTGCCTGGTCAATGGCTCCAATACTTTCTCCGCCCATAACTCCGGGGGTATCGTCTCCTCCTATGAGTTTTGGAGCGATAAAGAACAAAAATTTATCCACGATTCCAGCCTTGATGGCCGATGCGTTGAGCAGCGAGCCTCCCTCCAAAAGAACGCTGGTTATCTCCCTTTCTCCCAGTTCCCCTATGAGTTTGACCAAGTCAACTTTTCCATCTTTTCCAGGGACGGGGAGAACTTCAACCCCGTATTGGTGAAGAGCTTGAATTTTTTCTTCATCGGCATTAGCAACGGCCAGAATCGTGGGAATCTCTGAAGCCGTTTTGACCATCTTGGAATCCAGGGGGATTCTTGCCTTACTGTCTATGATGATGCGAATGGGATTATGTGTTTCCCTACCTTGAAGTCTCGCCGTAAGTAGAGGATTATCCAGAAGAACGGTTCCTATTCCAACCATAATGGAATCGTATTCACCGCGGAGGCGATGGACTTCCTTGCGGGATTTCTCACTCGTTATTCGAGTGGCATTCCCTCTTTTTACTGTAATTTTTCCATTCATACTCATGGCCACTTTCATTAAAACGAAGGGCAAACCCGTCGTTATGTACTTAATGTAGATCTCATTTTGATGAGCGATTTCTTGACTTAAAATGCCCACTTCGACGTGGATTCCTTTGAGTTTAAGCTGCTCGATACCCCTTCCACAAACTTTGGGATTGGGGTCGATTAATCCCACTATAACCCTTAAAATTCTAGACCTAATGATCGCTTCAGTGCAGGGGGAAGTTCTTCCATAAATACAACAGGGTTCCAGAGTTACATACATCGTGGCCCCTCTTGCCTTCTCCTGGGCTTTATTAAGGGCGTTTACCTCGGCGTGAGGCTCCCCAGCTCTGGCGTGGAAACCTTCCCCCACTATTGCTCCATCCTTAACTATTACCGCTCCCACAAGGGGATTGGGGCTGGTTCTTCCTCGCCCCTTCTCTGCTAGCTCGATTGCCCGCTTCATGTATTGTTCATGCACGAGAATTCCCTCACAGCTAAAATATTTAGCTTAACCTTTGCTTTTCCTTTCCACTTCTCTCTTGTCTCTTATTAAAAAGAAACGCCAAGGAGAGGTCCTTGGCAGTAGCCAATACTTAAGGAACCTTCTCCCATCCAGACTATACTGTCGACTCTGGAATTCCCTTATGGGTCACCAGATCTACCCCACCTTTATTGGTTTGCTAGTTAGTTTGCTGATTTGTTTAATTTCCAACCAACAAACCAACCGCTAACCTTTAAGGGGGGTTCGCGGGCTTTACCGCCGGTCGGGACTTCCCACTACCCATATTTACGCCACTCTCTTCCTCAATTGGAGCAAAAGTAGTCTGGCAGTAGGTCACCCTGCCCCGAAGGTTTCCCATATTTCATTTGCAAAAACTATAACAAAAGATTACAGCTTAGGCAAGGGAAACTACTTTTATTAAGTTCCTTATGGCCTCGCCGATATCGACGTGGTTAAAAATGGCAGAACCTGCAACTAGGATATCCGCCCCCGCCTTTATGATATCAAGGGCATTCTCCTGGGAAACCCCCCCATCAACCTCTATCTCTACCGAAGGATTGCGCTCTTCAATCATATTTTTAAGAAGATGTATCTTCTCCAGTGTTTGAGGAATGAACTCTTGTCCCCCAAAGCCAGGATTAACCGACATAATGACCACAAAATGTATCTCCGGTAGGATGTTGATGAGATTTGTTAAAGTTGTTGCAGGATTTAAGGCTACCCCAACGCCTAGATTGCTATGAGTCTTGATCCTCTGGATCACTTGATGTAGATGAGTACAGGCTTCAAAGTGGATGGAGAGAAGATTGGCTCCAGCTTCGATGAAATCCTCGATGAAGAATTCTGGATTCTCGATCATCAGGTGCACATCCAAGGGGATATTGACATATCGCTTGATAGCAGAAACTACGGAGGGACCGATGGAGATATTGGGCACGAAATGACCATCCATGACATCGATATGGATGTAATCTGCTCCGGCTTCTTCAGCTCGCTTGACTTGCTCTCCCAGGTGGGCAAAATCCGCCGACAAAATTGAGGGAGCGATCTTTATCTTTCTCACCATAGGATTCCTCTCTTAAGGTAAAAGTAATTTTAACACCGAGTTTTCCTTCCTTCAAGAATTTTTTGCCATCATTTGAATTCCGAATCTGAGTTCTGGATTTCACACTAGCCCTCCTTTTTAAATCTACAAACAAATAAGCCATCAGTTCCATGTCTATGGGGTAAGAGCTGAATGAATTTAAGAGGCATTTCAGCCCTTAAGGGGGGAGGAAGGAAAGAGGAGATGTCCTCGAGAGAAAATTCAGGATGCTTTTTTAAGAACCCCTTCATCACCTGCTCACTTTCCTTCTTCGAGATAGTACATACGGAATACACCAGCACCCCCTTTCTCTTAACAAATTTTGAAGCCGAATCCAACAGTCTTGATTGTAGAATGGAAAGTTCATCAATTTGCTGAGGGGTTTTCCGCCATCTAGCATCAGGTCGCCTGGCTAAGACACCCAATCCTGAGCAAGGGGCATCCACCAAGACTTTATCCACGGGTTTTTCCACCACCTCTCCAAGCCTTGTGGAATCACCTTGAATGATTTGGACGTTTTTGATGCCTAAGCGTGAGCAATTATCCTTAACCAATCTTAAGCGACTTTGATGGATGTCCACGGCAATTATCCTTCCCTCATTCCCCATTAACTGAGCGAGGTGAGTGGTTTTTCCTCCCGGTGCTGCACAAGTATCTAAAATAACCTCCCCAGGTTTGGGATCTACTATATGACCAACCAAGATGGAACTTTCATCTTGTAATAAGAATAGCCCCTCTTTGAATTCTGTGAGCTCGGTTACATTTCCCATATCCTCGACAATGAGGGCTTCGGGCAACCAACTTGGGCTAATTTTAAGTCCTTCACTTTCAAAGCGACGAGCTAAATTTGAAGGGGAAATCTTGAAGGTGTTCACTCGAATAACCATTCGAGGGCGAACATTATTTGCTTGGCACAGTAGAGCGGTCTCCTCAAGACCGAAATCCTCTACCCACATCTCTACGATCCAGCGCGGGTGGGAATGCTTAAAGGAGATATACCCAATGGGGTCATCTTGATAGTCGGGCCAGGGGAGTCTCTCCTTCTCTCGAATGATCCTACGAAGGATCGCATTGACGAAACCCCCCATTGCGGGGTGAAAGTATTTCTTGGCTAATTCGACGGCTTCGTTGCAGACGGCGTGATTGGGTATCTTATCGAGGTAAAGAATTTGATAACAACCAAGCCTTAGGATATCCAATGCTTTCTCTGGAATCTTGCTCGGCTTTTGCGGATAAAAGCGGCTTAAAATCCAATCTAAAGTGCCTTCATTTCTAAGGGTTCCGTACACGAGTTCAGTAACTAGAGCTCTATCGCGCTTTGATAGATCACTTTCCGCCAAAAGTCTGGAGAGAATGAGATTGGCATAACTCCTGGTCTCATGAACCCTGCATATTGCCTCCAAAGCCGCTTCCCTCGCAGTTTTCATGTAATTCGCCTCTCGATTTTCTCTCCAGCTTTTACTCCATATCCCCTGCAGAACTCAGCAGCGGTCATCTTTCTCTTGCCTTCAGGTTGAACTTCGACCATGAGGAGTTGACCCCGTCCACAAGCAACTATAAAACCCTTGTTGGCATCGACATCGATGATCATTCCCAGTTCGCGGATCGATATCTGAAATTTGGCATTTGGCATCAGTTCTGCCCACCAAATTTTAAGCCTTTTACCTTTATAAAAGGTGAAAGCACCTGGGGAAGGATTCAAAGCTCTAATGAGATTCCTTATTCCATCTGCGGGAAGAGACCAATCTATCCTCGTTTCATCCTTTTCTATTTTGGGAGCATAGGTTGCATCCTTGTGATCTTGCTTAATGGGGGTAATGGCTCCCTTCGATAATCCTTCAAGGGTCGATAAGAGTAAATCCGCTCCTAGCTTGGAAAGTTTATCCTCCAAGCTTCCCAAGGTATCATCGGGGGAAATTGGAATGGCGGATTGCAGAAGGATATCCCCCGTATCCAAACCCTGATCCATGAGCATCGTGGTGATACCTGTCATCGTGCAACCATCAAGGATTGCCCTTTGGATAGGAGCAGCTCCTCTATACTTCGGGAGAAGAGAGGCGTGAACATTGACACAACCATACCTGGGCAACTCGATCAACCAACTGGGTATGATCTTCCCGTAAGCCACTACTACAACGATATCGGGCTTTAACAAACTAATTTCCCTTTGCACCTTATCGCTTCTCAGGGTCTCGGGTTGAAAGACGGGGATTCCGTGCCGGAGGGCAAAGTCTTTCAGGGGAGGTGGGACAGGTTTTAAGCTTCTTCCCCTGGGGCGATCCGGCTGAGTAACAGCGGTAACTATCCTGTAACCAGTTTTGAGAAGAGCTTCGAGACTGGAGATTGCGAAATGCGGAGTTCCCATGAATAATACTCTCATAATCTATCACCTTGAGATTCCATCAATTAAGTCGGGCAAGCTCGACTACTACTTTGCACTAGATACGAATATATTTGCTTATCTGCTGCAAAGCTTTTTGGCGCTCGCTTTTACTCGCCTGGTCAAGGATGAGTATCCCATCAAGATGATCGACCTCGTGCTGAATAACCCTGGCTTGCAACCCTTCCGCGGATAACTCCAGTCCCTTTCCTCGAGGACTGAGGGCTTTAACTTTAATCTTTTGAGGGCGGATTATGAGAATTCTGACACCTGGAAGACTTAGGCAGCCTTCTTCCTGCTCTTCAGTTTCT
>JBFMAG010000064.1 GCA_040755895.1 Actinomycetota bacterium
GAATATGCGAAGAGGTCCAGGGGATCAAGGTTTATGATTTTATCAATCGCGGATTTGAAACCGTGGTCACTACTCCCTTTGATCGTTCACTGACGGAAACGGATTGTGAATTTTGTGGGCAGTGTGTTTCAACCTGTCCCACGGGAGCGCTCATCGACAGACAGAGAAAATTCAAGGGACGGATCTGGGAGACAGCAAAGGTTAGGAGCATTTGTCCCTATTGTGGCTGTGGTTGTCAGATAATTATCCATGTCAAAAACGGTGAAGTCATAGGGATTTCAGCCGATGTTGAGTGTGGTGTAAACGAAGGCAATCTATGTGCCAAAGGTCGTTTCGGTTACAATTTCATTAATCATCAGGACCGCCTTAAAACTCCATTGATTCGAAAGGATGGACGCTTTATCGAGGCTTCCTGGGAAGAGGCTCTGAAGGTTGTGGCCACCAATCTCTCCAAAATTAAGACCAAATATGGAGCTGATTCGATCGCTGGATTATCCTCCGCCAAGTGCACCAATGAGGAGAATTACCTCTTTCAGAAGTTCATGCGCGTCGTCATTGGAACGAACAACGTTGATCATTGCGCTCGCCTTTGACATGCCCCCACCGTGGCCGGTCTGGCCGCTGCATTTGGAAGTGGAGCGATGACAAATTCCATCGCAGATATCGCTCAAGCCGATGTTATCCTGGTCATCGGATCAAATACCACCGAGGCCCATCCCATCATCGCTCTTCAAATAAAGAAAGCGGTCCGGGAAAAGGGCGCCAAACTCATTGTAATAGATCCGCGTAAGATCAAATTGGTGGACTATGCCCATCTTTGGCTACGCCCAAAACCAGGTACGAACGTCGCGGTCATAAACGGGTTAATGAATGTGATTCTCGAGAAAGGTCTCGCCGATGAGGAATTCATAGCCAATCGTACGGAGGGAATTGGGGAGTTAAAGGCGATTTTACCAAAGTATACTCCGGAAAAGGGGGAAAGGATTTCGGGAGTCCCTGCCACCGACCTACGCCAAGCAGCTCGCATCTTTGCCCAAGCTGAAAGGGCTACCATCATCTATTCCATGGGTATCACCCAGCATACCACCGGGACCGATAACGTCCTTTCCATCGCCAATCTGGCCATGCTCACCGGCAATATTGGAAAACCCGGAACGGGGGTCAATCCACTGCGCGGTCAAAATAACGTTCAAGGTGCCTGCGATATGGGTGCTTTACCCACTACCCTTACCGGTTATCAAAGGATCGCCGACGATGAGGTGCGAGCGAAATTCGAGAAGGCCTGGAGTTGTAGGTTGCCTAAAGAAGCTGGTCTTAGTGTTGTGGAGATGTTTGAAGCGGCTCTCCAGAGAAGAATAAAGGCCATGTATATCATGGGGGAAAACCCCATGCTTTCCGATCCGGACATTACCCACGTTGAAGAGGCTTTAAGGACCTTGGATTTTCTCGTCGTCCAAGATATCTTCCTTACCGAGACCGCAGAGTTTGCGGATGTCGTTCTCCCCAGCGCCACCTTCGCTGAAAAGGACGGTACTTTCACAAATACTGAAAGAAAGGTGCAAAGGGTAAGGAAGGCAATAAATTCCCCGGGTAATGCCAAGGCTGATTGGGAGATCATCTGTGATTTGGCTAAAACCATGGGTTATGAGATGGGTTATTCCTTTCCAGGCGAGATAACGGATGAAATTGCTTCTCTAACTCCCACTTATGGGGGAATTCTTTTCGATAGGGTTAATTCCTCCGGTGGGATTCAGTGGCCTTGCCCCTCACTGGATCACCCGGGAACGACCATTTTGCATCGGGATAAATTTGCACGAGGTTTGGGAAAGTTCCATCCGGTGGAATATAAACCTCCGTCGGAGGAACCAAGCGAAGAATATCCTTTGATCCTGACCACTGGAAGGTTATTATTCCAATACCATACCGGGACCATGACTCGACGCTCCAAGGGTTTAGAGGAAATCTGCCCCGCTGGACCAGCGGAAATCAATCCGGAGGATGCAGCCGCTTACCGGATCAAAGAGGGAGAAGAGGTGATTTTAACTTCGCGACGAGGGAAGATTAAGGTTAGGGTCAATATCACTGAGCGCTCACCTCAAGGCACGATCTTTTTACCCTTCCATTTCTCCGAATATCCCGTCAATGTCATCACCAATCCCGCTCTCGATCCTCTCGCCAAAATTCCCGAATTTAAGGTTTGTGCGGTGAGAATCGAAAAACTCTAATTCTTCAAAGGACTCATAAAAAATCAAAACGGTCGATAATATTGGTGAGTATGGAAAATGGTGTGAACCATGAGTCCTTTCAGGGAAAAGACCACACTAATTGAGAGAATAAAGTGGTTGATTGTAATAAGATGGGTAGCCGTAGCGGGAATGCTTTTGGCTACCCACTTCATTAGAATGATTGGCAATCTATCCTTCCCCATGATCCCATTTTATGTCATTGCCGGTATCATCGCCCTCTATAATATATTTTTTATAGTTTGCAGAAAGCTCATGAAATCAAGGGATTATGTGCAGGCGGATTTGGAGAAGTTTGCCAGTGTACAGATTGTCTTCGATTTGGTGGCCCTAACATTCTTAATACATTTCTCTGGTGGTGTGGAAAGTCCCTTCATATTCTACTTCGTATTGCATATGATCACCGCTGGAACGATGCTATCCACCATTACCAGCTATCTCATTGCGACTCTTGCCATTCTGCTCGTTAGTACCGTTGCTGCTTTGGAATATCTCAAGTTCATTCCCCATATCCCCATGGTTCTATTCGCTAAGCCCGATCTTTATACACAGAAACTGTTCACCGTTGGCACCGTGACCATTTTAGCGAGCACCCTTTATTTCATGGTGTATTCAACCAACTACCTAATCAATATAATCGAGAAAAAGCAGGAAGGAATAGAAGAACTCTCTACTCTTTTGGAGATAGGAAAATCGATAAATTCCACCCTAAAACTGGATGATATATTGGATTTGATTTTGCATAGTGCCATTAGAATTACCGGTACCTCAGCGGGCAGCATAGCCCTCTTCGATGAGAAGAATCTCGAATTTTCAATTAGAGCGGCGGTTGGGTTCAGTGAGGAGTTTATGCATACCCTCAAATGGAAGGTAAGACCGGGGGGTATGACCGATCTGATACTGAAGAGGAGAAATCCTTTGGTTTTGGAAGACGCGCTGAAGGAGCCCACATTCAATAATCCCATAGCTCTCGAGGAAGGGATCAGATCCCTTATCGCCGCACCACTCTTCCTTGAAGAAAAAATAATAGGCATTCTTTACGTTGACGATTTTAAACCTCGGACCTTTTCTGAAAGTGAAGTGCGCTTGGTTTCCTTCCTTGCGATGCAAGCGGCCATCGCCATCAATAATGCACAGCTTCATGAACAAACTCGCTGGCAGTGACCGATGGTTTAACCGAGGTCTTCAACCACAGATACTTTTACGAGCATTTGGAGAAAGAGATGGAGAGAGCCGAACGTTATAATCGCCCCCTCTCCCTGATAATGATGGACATCGACTATTTCAAGGACTACAACGATGTCTGTGGTCATAAACGAGGAGACGATGTCCTCAAGCAAATGGCCAAAATGCTCATCGAGACCACGCGAAAATTCGACGTAGTTGCGCGATATGGTGGTGACGAGTTCACCATCATCTTACCCGAAACGGACAAGACCGAAGCCTTGAACATCGCGGAAAGAATAAGAAGAGACGTAGAGCAGTATGCTTTTTCTTTTGATGATTCTCCTGAGAAGAGGTATCTCACTATGAGTTTGGGCATCGCTACTTATCCCTACGATGCTGGGAACGTAGATGAGCTTGTCGATGGAGCAGATAGAGCATTATATAAAGCGAAAAAGCGTGGGCGCAATAGAGTATGCCTTTTTCTTAACTCGCCGATGGTTTAACTCCTCCCCCATTCAAATCATAATTCCCTCTTTATTCCACTTTTGGGCTATAATCTTATAAAGGTGAGTCCAATGCAGTTAATCAAGAGAGGTAGCAGAGGAAGTGAGGTTGTTGATATCCAAACAAGATTGATCAAGCTTGGTTATGATCTGGGTCCAACGGGTGTGGATGGCATATTTGGAAAGTACACTGAGAGAGCGGTGAAGGAGTTCCAGCAGGATAGAGGATTACTTACCGACGGTATTGTGGGCGAAGATACCTGGCGTGAGCTCGTGGAAGCAACCTATAGATTGGGGGATCGCCTTCTGTATCTCCGATCCCCCTTCCTTCGGGGCGATGATGTCAAGCAGCTCCAACGTTGGCTCAATACTTTGGGATTTAACGCTGGTCCTGTGGATGGTATCTTTGGTCCTCTTACGGAGAAAGCCGTGAGAGAATTCCAGGAAAATGTGGGACTTGTGAGCGATGGGATAGTGGGTCCCTCTACCCTGGGAGCCTTTCAAAATTTCAAAAGGATTCTTAAATCCAATGAACATGCAGATTTTCCCGTAAGAGAGGAAGAACCCCCGACTAGTCGGGGTATAATTTCCATATTCAAGGGAAGAAGAATTGCGGTCGATTTTGGTCACGGGTATCCCCCCGATCCCGGCGCCGTGGGTCCCACGGGACTAAAAGAGAGTGAAGTCTGCGAGGATTTGGGGTTGAGATTCGGGAATCTCCTTGATCTTTTGGGAGCCAAGGTTATTTACACCCGGAAGAAGGGAGAATTTGTTGGACTATCTCAAAGGGCTAATTTGGCCAATGATTTCAAAGCTGAGCTATTCATAAGTTTTCATGTGAATGGTTCAACGGATCCCAAGGCTGAGGGTTCGAGCACCTATTATTTTGCCAGTGGGAATCATTTTTCAAAGAGGGGTAAAAAACTCGCCCAAGTTATTCAGGAGGAGTTAGTTTCTTCCCTGGAGAGAAAGGACGGGAGGATTCATGGCAAGAATTTTTTGGTTTTGAGGGAGACCAGAATGCCCGCGGTTCTGGTTGAACCCGTGTATATAACCAATCCAGAGGAAGAAAAGATACTTAGGGAAGAGGTCTTTCGCCAAAAAATCGCTGTTGCCGTCTTCGATGGTTTAAAGAGATATTTTGAGGCTTAGATGGAGTTTGCGGATGGAAACGTAATATGATATACTTCTTGACGATTTTGGGCAAATAAAATTCTAGGAGTTGATGAAAATTTTATGTGGTAGGTGCTTATATTTAAAGGTTATTGCACTTATTTTAAGTTTATTCTTGGTGCCAAACCTTATTACCCCCCGACTAGCCGGGGCTACACCTCAAATATCCCAAAAGAGAGATCAGCTTCAAAGGGTAAAAGCCCAAATCGATGATATAAACCGAAAGTTGGATGAAGTAGTTGAGGAATACAATCAGACCAATTTGGCTCTCAATAGAACGAGACGGGAAATACGTCACAATATTTTAAGGCTTCAGGAGCTTGAGAGAGATTTAGCTCAAAATAGAGAAATCTTGAATGATCGGGTTGTGGGAATATATAAGCATGGTAAGTTGAAATTCGTCGAGGTCATCTTCAATGCCAAGAGCTTCGACGAATTTCTCTTTCATTTCGACCTTTTGATACGAATCGGCAGTAAAGATGCCCAAATCGTCAAAAGAATAATTGCCGATAAATCTGAGATTGAGAGGAGAAAAGAGGAGCTTCAAAGGCAGGAGAGGAAACAGCGGCTACAAGAGGAAGGTTTAAAAATCAGGAAATTTGGAATAGAAGCGGAGCTTTCTAGGAAGAGAGCATTCCTTTCCTCCCTTCAGGAAGAAATCACCGCTCTTCAGCGCGAGGAGGAAGCCCGGCAGGCGAGATTACTTGAAGAAATCCGCCGTGAGCAAGAAAGGCGTCGGCGAATGCTCCAAGAGCAATCTGAGGAGCGGGAGAAATCAAGAGTTGCTGTTTCTAGAGGTACTATCGGCGCAGCACGTGGAGATGTGGTTAGCATTGCTATGAGGTACTTGGGAAGACCATATGCTTGGGGTGCTGCAGGACCAAGTGCTTTTGACTGCTCTGGATTTGCCATGTATTGCTACGGGCAAGTGGGAGTCTCACTCCCACATTCAAGTGCAGCCCAATATAGTTCTGGAAAACGCGTGAGTCGAAACGAATTGCAACCCGGGGATTTGGTTTTCTTTGGGCGAAGGCACATTTCCCACGTGGGGATATATATCGGTGGAGGAAAATTCATTCATGCCTCATCTTCTGGAGATGTGGTTAAGATTTCGAGCCTTGATAGCCACGGAGGATATGTGGGTGCCTGCCGACCCTAATTAATTTGAGATGAGAATATATACAGCCGATTTGTCCCTAAAAAGTGGCGCAAAAATAGACCTCATTGACATAACCGGTGAACTTTTCAATCACCTCTCGAAAAGCAAAGTCACGGATGGTATCATGATTGCCTATTCTCCTCACACCACCGCAGCATTGATCATAAATGAGAATGAACCCCGTCTTGCAGGTGACATTAAAATGGCAGTGAAGGACATCATCTCCTGGGAGAAGGATTATGCCCACAACCTCATCGACAGTAATGCTCCCTCCCACATAGTGGCAGCTTTCCTGGGAAATACCTTAAACCTCCCCATTTCCAGGGGAAAGATAGAGCTTGGAACGTGGCAAAGCGTTTTCCTTTTGGAATTGGATGGTCCCCGCTCAAGACAGGTTAAGGTGAAGATAATTGGAGAATAACGAAAATTTCTCCGTTGGATTGGTCTACCACCCTCTTTATCTCGAACATGACCCCGGTCCCAATCATCCAGAAAGTCCAAGCCGTCTTCTTTCCATCCATGAGTTATTGGAAGAGAAAAAAATCCTGTCGCGGTTAACCCTAATATCACCGAGAATGGCTTCCCTTGAAGAACTCACCACCGTCCACGATCCTTCGTATGTTAAAAGAATCGAAAATTTTTCCAAACGAGGTGGGGGATACTTAACTCTGGATACTGCACTTTCTTCCAAATCCTATGAATCAGCTCGTCTGGCAGCGGGGGGCATCCTCCCCGCCATAGATGAAATCTTTAGCTCAGAGATTCGAATGGTTTTTTGTCTTGTAAGGCCCCCCGGTCATCATGCCCTGGCTAATCAAGGGATGGGTTTTTGCCTCTTTAACAACCTCGCCGTGGGAGCCAAATACGCTTTGGAGAAATGCAAAATTTCTCGAATCTTAATCATCGATTGGGATGTTCATCACGGCAACGGAATTCAGGAAATTTTTTATTCAGACCCCAGAGTCCTCTATATATCTCTTCATCAATATCCCCTTTATCCGGGCACGGGATCTCTTGACGAGGTTGGATCGGGCAAGGGAGAAGGGTTTACGATAAATTTACCCTTACCTTACCATACGGGAGAGCAGGCTTACATGCGGGCTTTTGAGGAGATAATATCACCCGTGGCAACCCAATTTGAACCTCAGCTTTTGATGATAGCCGCGGGTTATGATGGTCACTTTGCGGATCCCTTGGCTTCTCTCAATCTCACGGTGGGCAGTTTTGCCAAGATGACGGCCAAGGTTAAAAAATTGGCGAAGATTTTTTGCCAAGGTCGCCTCATTTTGTCTTTGGAGGGAGGTTACAATCTCAAAGCCCTTTCCCATTCGGTACTGGCTACCATAAATGAATTGGCCGAGCTGGGATATGAAGTGTTGGATCCTTATGGCACTCCAAGTACCACTCCCGGAGGGGCGGAAGATGTATTTGACGAGGCAAGAAGAATTCACGAGAAATATTGGAAACTTTAATACAGGATGCATGATTCAATGCGATTTCAAAATTTGTGGGAGTTAAGCGTGTATTTTCCAATGTGTAAATGTGTATAATAGGTTTTGAGGATAAGAAATATGCGATTTTATTTGTCGGGACGTGGCGCAGTTTGGTTAGCGCGCTGTCTTCGGGAGGCAGAGGTCGCCGGTTCAAATCCGGCCGTCCCGACAATTGCATTTAGTCGATTGGAAAGGACATTTGAGGTGAAAGCGCCTCTGGAAAAGGTTTGGGCCACCATGACTGATGTGGAGAGCTTTCCAGAGTGGGCGAAGGGTGTGGAGAAAGAGGAGATAACCTCCAAGCGGCGTTCCCTTAATTTTCGTCTTTGGGAAAATATTTTTATTAAAAAAGATTGAACTGGCGGAGTATTGATGACTAAAAGCGTTATTCGTGGGAAGGATAACACGTGAGTTTTGATGATATTGCGAGGGTTATTGGTTTTGCCGTTTGCCATCAAATGCCCGAGAGGACAATTTTTGTTCAAGGCAAACCACTTCCAGTTTGTGCCAGAGATACTGGCTTTTATTTAGGGTTTTTGATTTCCTTCATCTATCTTCAACTCACCCATCGAAAACGGGAAAATCGTCTATCTCCCCTCCTTTTGGTTTGCATCTTTTCCTCCCTCTTTCTCTTGATACTAGATGCCATAACTTCTTATTTGGGCTTAAGGAATAGTACGAACCAGATCAGGCTTTTCACGGGTCTTCTATTTGGATTTTCTCTTCCCCTGTTCATAGTCCCCGTTTTAAATCGCCAACTCTGGCGATCTTCTGCAAATTCACCATTGCTCGAAAGTACACTCAAAAGACTGGGTCTATTAGTGTTCTTCGTTTTAAGTTATATTCTCTTACAAGGAGAAATGATTTTATCCTTTGAAATTCTCTCAAGTGTCATAGTTGGGGCAATTTTCATAACCCTAATAGCCATAAACACGATGTTGATTACCTTGTTACCCAGGTGGCATAGGCGGGCAATCCATTTACGCCAATTAATTGTTCCAATGGTCCTGGCTTGCACATTAAGCGTTATTGAGCTTTACCTTTCCTTCCTGGCTCATGGTCTGCTTTTAAGATATTTTGTGTAAGGGTGTATGGGTGGGTCATAAATCACCGAATGTTTTTCTGAAGGGGGTGGGCTGAAGAGGCGACTTGAGAGCGAGTGGAGTAGGCGCGCGCAAGCGGAAGCCTCCAGTCCACTCCTCCTTAGGTAATATACATAGCAGCAAATTCTGAAATTATGACCCATGTACATAGAGTCATGAGTCATGGTTAAAGAGTAAAGGGCAAAAAGGTAGATGGCAATTTGGAAAATTAGCAGGAGATTCCAAGGCTTACTTGAATTAACTTAGCGGAGGGAGGATCATGTCGAAAGAGAAATATATAAAATTATTTGCAACCATTGCTTCCTTCATCCTCATCACCTTTCTCATCATTTTCACCCGAAGGATAATTCTTCTTTGGCAATTTTATTATATTCCCCTTCTTTTAGCCGCCCTTGCCTTCGATTCCTTGGGAGGAGTACTCGTTGCCATATTTTCCGGTCTCTTCTGTATTCTCTATGCATATTTCTCATTACCTTTGAGAGCGGTGAGAGAAATCACTTTTATGATAGTCCCGGGTTCGGCTCTCATGTTACTCGTGGGCATAATCGTCGGGCGCCTGCAGAGAAGCCGAGAGGAACAGCAGCAAAAGATGGATCGTCTAACCATGGAGGATAGATTAACTGGCGTTTATAATTACAGCTACCTCATGGATCGAATAGAGGAGGAACGGAATAGAGCTGATCGATTCGGGAGCAAATTATCCTTGATCATCATCGACATCGACCTTTTCAAAAAATTCAACGACAGATTCGGACATGCCAAGGGGAATCTCCTCCTAAAGAAGTTGGCAAAGATCATAGAGGAGCAGGTAAGAACGATAGATATTGTGGCTAGATATGGGGGAGAAGAGTTCGCCATTCTGCTCCCGAACACGGGAAAGGCAGCGTCACAGGTGATAGCGGAGCGAATTAGGACGGCTGTGGAGTCCGCCACTTTTGAGGGTGGTGGGGAAGAACCTCAGGTGAGAATGACCATAAGCGCTGGGGTGGCAACTTATCCCGATCATGCTTGCGATCAGTTGGAGCTCATCGACAAGGCGGATCGAGCTCTATTGTTTGCCAAAGATGGCGGACGAAATTGTATTCGCCTTTATTCCCCGGAAATGGATGCCCTGTCTACCGACAGGCCCGCCTACCGGACGGACAGGCAGGCAAAGTGAGATATGGTTACCTCCAGAATTAGCCCTCTAGTCATCGGGGTAGATCTTGGGGCTACCAAGACGGCAGCAGCACTGGTCGATGAGCAAGCGAATATTTTAAATTTAAAGAGGAGATCAACCCCGACTGAAAGTCCCAAAATCCTCGTCCGGAATACCATAGAGCTGATCGAGGAGATTTTCGATGTTTCGAAAGCTTGCATGGAAAATATCCTTGGCATAGGTCTGGGAGTCGCCGGGTTAATGGATTTTCAGAGGGGGGTCGTAATCTTTTCCCCCAATCTGCCCTTGAGGAATTTGCCTTTGAGAGAAATCGTTCACGATCATTTCAATCTCCCCACCTTTTTGGACAACGACGCAAATGTCGCCGCCATGGGCGAGAAATTTTTCGGAGCGGGGCGGGGGGTGTCAAATCTCGTTTGCCTCACCATTGGAACGGGAATTGGCGGTGGCATCATAATCGATGACCGAATTTACCGTGGGGCTGGCGGAAGCGCCGCTGAGATCGGTCATATGGTGATTGACCCAAAAGGTCCACCTTGCGGGTGTGGGAATCGTGGCTGTTTGGAGGCTTTTGCCTCTGGCACGGCCATAGCCAGGAGGGCTAGGGAAGCCGTGGACGAGGAATCCATGATCTTCAAATTGATTCGAGGCAAGATCGATGACATCTCGGCGGAGATCGTTGCCCGCGCTGCAATGAGGGGAGACCCCTTGGCGAAGGGGATTTTAAGGGATGCGGGGGAGGCACTGGGTGTGGGACTGTCAAACGTCATAAATATCTTCAACCCGGAGATGATCATCATCGGCGGAGGCATGGCCGAGATCGAGAATTTATTGACGACGGCAAGGGCGGAAATATCCAGGCGAGCGCTGGCTCCCAATCTTAAAACGGTTAAAATTGTAGGGGCGAAGCTAGGGACGAACGCCGGGGTTTTAGGAGCTGCTGCTCTGGTCCTATACGAACTCGGTAAGTTGACTTAAAGTTCTATTTTGGAGGAAGAAGCTATGCCATCCGATGTTTTCTTTACCGACATGCGAGCCCACCGAGGGAGGAGCTTGCTTCAAAAGATGGAGGAGCTTTTTGAGAAGGCAGCCTTCCCAAATTTGATAAAAGAAGGCGACTTCGTGGCCATAAAAATTCACTGTGGTGAGCGAGGTAATACCGCATATGTGCGCCCAATCTTCATCCGTAGAGTGGTGGAGAAGATAAAGGCTTATGGAGGAAATCCCTTCCTCACGGATACCAATACACTCTACGTGAGTTCCAGAGCGAATGCGGTAGATCACCTGATAACCGCGATCGAAAATGGATTTGATTATCCCGTAGTGGGTGCTCCATTCATCATCGCCGATGGACTCAATGGGAAGGATTACGTTTCCGTAAGCATAGATGGGAGATGTTTTAAAGAGGTTAAGATAGGCAGTGCCATTTACCATGCGGATGTCTTGATAGCCATATCCCATTTCAAAGGACATGAGACCACCGGCTTTGGCGGGGCGTTGAAGAATGTAGGGATGGGTTGCGGTTGTCGGAGCGCCAAACAGATGATGCATTCCGATGTTCTCCCCGTCGTTGATTTGGAGAAGTGTACCGGTTGCGGGAAATGTTTGAAGTGGTGTCCCGCCCAAGCCATAACTCTATCCGGTGGAAAGAAAGCTCGGATAAACCATAAAAAATGTCTTGGTTGTGGGGAATGTGTGGTCACCTGCCCATCCTTTGCCATAGGTATAAGCTGGGAAGCTGAGCCCCATTCAGTTCAGAGGAAGATGGTGGAGTACGTCTATGGGGTACTCAAGAGCAAGGAGAATAAGGTGGGGTTCATGAATTTCCTCATCAATGTAACTCCCAGTTGCGACTGCTGGGGGTGGAGTGATGCCCCCATTGTGCCCGATATTGGTATTTTAGCCTCTCATGACCCCGTGGCTCTCGATCAAGCCAGCGTTGATCTCATTAATCGAACGCGGGGAATAGAGAACACGGGACTTTCTGATCCTCAAAGTGGGGATAAATTCGGATCAATCACGGGTGTGGATTGGAGCGTCCAGTTGAAATATGGAGAAGAATTGGGCTTGGGAAGCAGGGAATATAACCTAATCAAAATTTAACCCGTATTATTAACAAGATGGGTTAACATGGACTATTAACAAGTCAAGTTGACACTTTCTGACACTTTCGGTTTTCATTGTTCTTTGACAAATGAATCTTTGGACTTTCAAGAGCCGGCATCTTTTGCCATTTAGGAACTTCTCAGCTGGGGTCTTCCCATTGAGCTTCCATCCCTGATGAGTGCGCTTGAAGTTGTAATGGTATAAGAACTCGTCGAGATCCTTCTGCAGCTCTTCTAAAGAGGTGTAAACCTTCCTGCGAAAGGCCAGGTGGTAGAAGTCATTGAGCAATGTCTTGTGGAAGCTCTCAGCGTATCCATTTGTCCAGGGATGCTTAAGCCTGGTCAAGCTCAAGTCTTATGCTCCATCTCTTCAGGCATTTCTCGAAGAGATGCTCTCTCTTACCTTTGGGAGTCAATGCGGTGTATTCCTTTCCGTTATCGGTGAGCACTCTATGAAGCGGTATATTTAGACCTCGATA
>JBFMAG010000065.1 GCA_040755895.1 Actinomycetota bacterium
AAATAGTGGAGGCGGTGGGACCTGTTCCCCAACATTTCTGTTGGCAGTGGACTATGTCTTCAACCCTATTCGGGTTGCGAGGCGTATAATAGCCGCTATAAATTTACCCACTTGAGTAGCAACGACTATATGAGTCTCTACAGGGCTTCAGGCTTTGAGCCTTCACCCCTCGGCGTTGCCATACGTACGGCTTAGGTTTCGCCGATGTAAGCCTCGTTTTTCCATACGGTGGTTACCACCATAGGCGACCCAGAGATCGAACCCACGTCCGAAGGCAACCTCATGAGAGTTTCTACGAGGGTAGCCTGTGTTTATCATTCGCACTCAAGGAACCCACAGGCAGGTTCTTGAGCGCTATCCCGTTTAAGTTTCTCTCCATCCTAAACAGGAGCTTAGATGGAGAATAGCCTGCTAACCGACGCCACGTCTGGAGTCACAGGCCTACTCCAGAGGACGTAGCCGCAATTAAGCGGCTAGGGCATATGATTCGTTTGCGTCTATTTTGCGCCAACAGTTTTACGAGTTATTGGAGCTCGTCTCGCTTCTCTCATGCAAACTGCCTCCGTCGAAACCTTTCGCCCCCACTCAGTTGTCAATTTTTCCAATACCAATTGCCATTCAACAATAATTATATCATACACTATCGGCTATCGATGGGATTTTTGCCTCTCTTTGAGAGCACGCTCAATTTCCCGCCTCGCAGTCTTTTCCGCGATTTTCCTTCGCTTATCGTAGAGATGCTTACCCCTAGCTAAACCCAGTTCAACCTTGGCAAAGCCACAAGAAAAATAAACGTTAAGAGGGATCAAGGTATATCCCCTCTCCTCTGTTTTCCCGATGAGGCGTCTTATCTCGCTCTTGTGCAAAAGGAGCTTTCGTGTCCTTCTCGGCTCCGGTTTGAGTACATCCCCATGCTCATAGGGGCTGATGTGCATATTGTACAGAAAGACCTCGCCATTTTTGATCCTGGCGAAGCTTTCCCTCATACTCACCTTTCCAGCGCGCAACGACTTTACCTCAGCTCCTTCAAGGACTATCCCAGCCTCGTACGTCTCCTCGATGAAATAATCGTGATACGCTTTCTTATTCCTCGCGACAACCTTTTGCTCCACCATGATAAATCACCTCATGGTTCTAGGTTCTAGGTTCACCGTCCACACTGGTTGGCTAGTTTGTTAGTTGGCTGGTTTGCAATTAATTCTAGCAAACTGGCAAACTAGCCAACAAGCCAACGAATTAGGCAGGAACAAAATCTATTCGCCTCTCACCTATGACCACGTTCGCGACCCTTATGGTAACCTCTTGTCCCAGCCTAAAAATCTTTCCAGTGCGTTGCCCCCTCAATAGGAAGCGATCGGGTTCATAATGATAATAATCGTCAGTTAAATCACGGATGTGAATCAAACCCTCCGCGGAGTTTGGGATTTGAACAAACAAACCATAGGCGGTCACACCCGTTATGATCCCCTTAAAGACATCCCCAATATGCTGCTCCATCAACTCGCAGAGCTTGAGATCGACGGAATCTCTCTCGGCTTCATCGATCTCCCTCTCTCGTATGGAACAATGCTCACAAATATCCAGAAGCCTTTTGGCCAAATCCAAAATCTTTGGATGAGAAACTTCCCCTTTTAGCACAGCTTTTACCATTCGATGCACCACAAGGTCGGGATATCGTCGAATGGGAGAGGTGAAATGGGTATAGCAGTCTGAGGCCAACCCAAAATGGGGTTTACAAATCGGAGAATACCTCGCTTGTTTCATGGCACGTAATAACAAGTAATTGATCAGCAACCTCTCCGATCTCTTATGAGCATAAGCGATGATGTTCTGGAAAGTTTTGGGATGTATGGTCCTCATGCCCTTTATGGGATAACCCAATCCCTCCACCAACTCTTTGATTTGAGTCAGCGCTTCGGATTCTGGCCTCTCATGTACCCGGTAAATCATGGGTAAACCTTGCCAACGCATGAATCCCGCCACGGTCTCATTGGTCAAAATCATCGTTTCCTCTATAAGCATCGTGGCTGGAGTTTTTTCCCTGATCACCACATCCACGGGCTTTAACTCTTCATCGAGGATGACCTTGGGCTCAATGGTTTCAAAGTTTATGCTTCCTCTCTTTACCCGCCTTTCTTCCAAGATATTGCTGAGCTCCCTCAGCTGCGACAGACATCTCCGCATCTCCTCATTCTCAAATTCTCCTGTGATGAACAATTCATCAACTTCTTCGTAGGTGAGACGGAAATCGCTGCGGATTACCCCTTCTGCTATTTCAAAATGCCTCACCTTGCCTTTCGCATCCACGAGCATCTCCACGGAAAGGGAAAGCCTATCGACTCGGGGAATGAGACTGCAGATTTCGTTGGAAAGCTTTGGGGGAAGCATGGGGATCACTCTATCAACAAGGTAGGTACTAAATCCCCTACTGGCAGCCTCCGCATCTAAAGCATCATTCACATCCACATGGTGAGAGACATCTGCGATGTGAACCTTCAACAAAAAGTTGCCCAATTCGTCCCTCTTGATGGATACCGCGTCGTCGAAGTCCTTTGCATCCAAACCATCAATGGTAACGGTGAATTCATCTCTGTAATCCTTGCGACCAAGTAAATCTTGGGGAAGTACCTCATCCGGTATCTCTTGGCATTCAGCAAGCACGTTGAAGGGAAATACCATGGGTAATCGATGTTCCCTTATGATTACTTCTATTTCCACCCCTATTGAAGTCTCTTCACCCAAAATTTCAATTATTCTCCCCACGGGACCATGACGTCTGTTGGGCCATCGCTCTATTTGCGCTACCACCATATCACCAAGAGAAGCGCCTAGAGAAAATTTTGGAGGGATGTGGATTTTATAAAAAATCCTTGCATCAGACGGGGTAAGGAAAAAATCCCTCCCTTTTCTTTCGAACTTCCCCACAACCGTTGGATTGGCTCTTTTGAGGATTTTAACGACCTCTCCTTCGATGCTTCCTCCCTTCCTTTTCCTTTTAGATAACTTCACTAAGACCTCGTCATTGTGCATGGCTCCATTCATGGCAAAGGGACTTATATAAACATCAATTTTGTCACCTCTAACAAATCCATAGCCTCTTTTATTAGCCTGCAGGCGACCAGTTGTATAATTCAAATCCTCGGGCAATCCATATCCAGTTTTTCCGACCTTAACAAGGGTCCCTTCTTGCTCCAACCTCTGGAGGATATTTTTCAATTCAGTTTTTGATCCCATACCTTCAATGGCTTTGGCCAATTTGCCAAAGCTTAGGGGGTGGGTCTTTTTTACCAATTTCAGTACCTGCTCTTCGATCTTCATATCAACCACCATTTACGCTTTATACTACTTTATGCATGAGACATAAACCTGAATATATATTGTGATTAAGCCCGTACTTTTATGGGACAAATAAGTGATACCAATTTGCGTAACATTACACCTACCCCTCAATAAAAATTCGGTAGTGAGGATCGGTAAAGTCCTCACTACCGACGAATGACAGACGCCAAACACCTCTAGGCAGCCTTCCTTACACCCTCACCAGAAATGATGGATTTGAGTATCTCTTTTGCCTTTTCCAGCTGCTTGTCCTCTTTAGTGAGGAGTTTCCTTCTCTCCATGGGTACCACGACTTCAACATCCGGTTTTATTCCTTCCTTATGGATTGATACTCCACCCGGGGTGAGATAAGTGGCCGTGGTTATGACCAGACCTGAACCATCGGAGAGGGTAACTACGGTCTGAACCGAACCCTTCCCAAAGGTTTTTTCGCCGACTATAACCCCCCGCTTGCGCTCCTTTAAGGCTCCCGCCACTATCTCTGATGCACTGGCGCTTCCTTTGTTGACCAAAACTACGAGCGGGATTTCCTCATCGGCTCCCCCCTTCGCATCGTGTGTTTCAAGTTCCCCGGTTCTGCTCTTTACTTTCACGATGGGGCCCGATTCGATGAAAACGCTTGCAACGTTAATGGATTCGTCAAGGAGCCCTCCAGGATTATTTCTCAAATCGAGGATAATGCCTAATACCCCGTCCTCCTTGAGCTTATTCAATGTATTCTTCAAATTAGGACTCGTATTCCCAGCAAAGTAATGGATGCGTATGTAACCCAATTTATCCTCCAACATCTTTGAAGAAACATTTGGTATCTTTATCTTTTCCCTTCGTAAATAAAACTTTAATGGTTGATCGACTCCCTCTCGGGAGACGGTCAACACTACAATGGTTCCCTCCTTTCCCCTTATCAGTTGGACAGCCTTGTCCAAAACCATATTTTTAGTGGATTTGCCATCTATCTTGATGATTTTATCTCCGGCTTGGATTCCCGCTCTAGCAGCGGGTGTATCCTCCAAAGGTGAGATCACGGTGAGTTGATTATCCTCAATTCCTATCATTATCCCCACCCCTTCGAACTGACCTGCTGTTTCCTCTTTGAACATCTTAAAATGGGAACGATCAAGATACCTCGTATAGGGATCGTTTAAGGACTCCACCATGCCCTTTATTGCTCCCTTGATCAACCTACGGGTGGGGACTTTCTCCAAATAGGTGCGTTGAATCTCCTCCATGGCCTCTTGGACCAATCCCAAAGGATTTCTAGCTCTCTCTTCCTCCGCCCCTATTTGCCTTCCGAGGAGAAAACCACCGGTAAAGCAAGCCCCAAGAAACATCAACAGCAGGAAAACTCCCGCTGCTACCAGAATAATCCTTTTGAACAATCTTCACACCTCAATTCCACTACACCCTCAAAAACTTCCTCAGCGCTATAGCACTTCCAGCAACTCCCATGAAGATTCCAGCTAAAGTGAGAGTCAGCATGAGCTTCCAGAAAATGGCTTCACCGAAGGATATGGGCAGGAAGGGCAATGCCTCTTTAGCCTTACTTATGAGGGAGAGCTTGGCTACATACAAGACCAAAATGGCGGTAGTTGCACCAATTAAACCCTGCAAAATTCCCTCTAATAGGAAGGGCCAGCGGATAAACCAATTAGATGCTCCCACCAATTTCATTATGGCAATCTCTTTACGCCTGGCGAATATGGCTAGACGTATTGTGTTGGCGATTAAAACCAAGGATGCAAAGCAAAGTACGGCTATAATGATACCTCCTACCACACGGATAATCCAAGTAACTTTAAAAAACTTGGGGATCACCTTCTGCCCGTATTTTATATCCCTCTCCAAATCATCGATGAGGTTGTGGATGCCCGATCGTCGTTTTATTTTTCTCACCGTTGAAGCGACCAAACGGGGATTCTCCAGCCTTATCTCAAGGGAAGCGGGGAGGGGATTTCCAGAGACCGCTTCCAACAGCTCGGGTTGATCTTTGAGATCCTTCTTCAATCGCTCCCAAGCTTTCTCCTTGGAAATATAATAAACCTTTGACACCTCGGACCATGAAAGAATTTCATTTTGAAGGTTTTTAACCTCACTAGTGGGAGCCGAATCCCTCAAAAATACTTGAATCTCCACCTTAGATTCCAAACCCCTAATTATATTCCCCACGATTAGCGCCAATATCACCACAGCTCCCACTAGGATGAGACAGACCGCCACGGTACTCGCCGCAGCGATACTCATCACCCAATTCCTCTTGAAACTGGTTAGAGCTTCTCTGATGAAGTAGAAAATTCTAATCCTCATATCCATAAACTCCCCGGAGTTGGTCTCGAATCACTCTGCCCTCTTCTAGAGCAATGACCCGCTTCCTGAAATTGTTAACTATTTCCCGATCATGAGTTGCCATTAGCACAGTGGTCCCCGTGCGATTGATTCGGCTTAAAAGCGACACTATATCCATGGATGTTGCCGGATCTAAGTTCCCAGTGGGCTCATCGGCAAGGAGAAGGGGTGGGCGATTGACGAAAGCTCGGGCAATTGATACCCTTTGTTGCTCCCCGCCGGAAAGCTCATCAGGATAATTATCGATCTTGTCCTCCAGACCCACCAATCTGAGAACCTCGGGAACCTGGGTCTTTACTGCATAAGATGGACGACCAATGACCTCAAGAGCAAAGGCTACATTCTCATAGACGGTTTTATTGGGAAGCAATTTAAAATCCTGGAATACACAACCTATATTCCTCCTTAAGTATGGAACCCTCCATGAACGGAGGTGCACAATGTCCTGCCCCGCTATATATATCTCCCCCTTGGTTGGCAATATTTCCCTCAAGAGGAGCCTAATGATGGTGGTTTTCCCAGAACCTGTGGGACCGACTATGAACACGAATTCTCCCTTTTGTACGGTGATATTTACATCCTGTAGCGCGGGTTTATTCTCTTCATAAATCTTCGTGATATCCTTCATCTGAATCATCATCTTTGGTTCACCCCCTTTTTCTACCCAATACTCTTCCTACGGCTTCCACAATATCCTCGCTGGTGAGTCCATAATGCTTGAGAAGCTCCGCAGCCGAACCGGATTGACCGAACTCATCCTTGATGCCCACCCTAGCCATGGGGGTGGGCGTTGTCTCCGCGAGCAACTCAGCTATGGCGCTCCCAAGTCCTCCTACTATGGTATGTTCCTCGGCGGTAACCACGGCTTTCGTCTTCCCAACGGATTCTAAAATACCTTCGGCATCCAAGGGTTTTATGGTGGGCACGTTGATGACCTCAACGCTTATCCCCTTCTCCTCCAGCTTCTCCGCAGCTTCGAGCGCTTCATTGACCATGATGCCGATGGCGAAAATCGTAACGTCCGATCCTTTCCTCAACTCTAAAATCTCACCGAATTTAAATTTGTAATTTACATTGAATATTATAGGGGCGGGTTCACGACCCAGCCTAATGAACACCGGACCTTCGATGTGATAGGCTGTCTTTACTGCCTCACGCGCCTCAAAGTAATCCGCCGGTACAATTACCTTCATATTTGGGACGGCCCGCATGACTGCAATATCTTCGACGGATTGGTGAGAAGAACCATCCGCCCCCACGGAAATCCCGGCGTGGGTTGGACAGAGTTTAACATTAAGATTTGAGTAGGCAATGGTGTTTCTCACCTGCTCAAAAGCACGCCCGGTGGCAAAGATGGCAAAAGATCCCGTGTAACAGACCTTACCACAGGTGGAGAGTCCAGCTGCAATATCCATCATGTTCTGCTCGGCGATCCCACATTCGACAAAACGCTCTGGATAAGTATTGGCGAACTTAATGCTGGTCGTGGATTTAGCTAGATCCGCATCAAGGACAACGACATCTGGATATTTTGCTCCAAGTTCCAGTAGAGCATCCCCATATGCCTCTCTAGTCGCCCTCTTCTCTCTTAAATGGTTCACCGTTCACCGCTCACAGTAATTATTATTGAGATTAAGCCCGTATTTTTGTGGTTTAACCGCTTTTTTTCAGCTCTTTGAGCGCTTTCTCCATCAGTTCCTTGCTGGGAGCCTTACCATGCCACTCCACCTTGCCTTCCATGAAGGAGACTCCCTTTCCCTTGAGGGTATGAGCGATAATTATACAGGGTTTCCCCTTAGTTTTATCCGCCTTAACGAGGGTATCCACGATATCCAAAACACTGTGCCCATTCACCTCAAGTACCCGCCATCCAAAGGCAGACCACTTATCCGCGATGGGTTGAATCTCCATGACCTCGCTCACCGGTCCATCTATCTGTAAGCCATTGTAATCGAGGATGGCGACCAGATTGTCCAATTTATAATGGGAAGCGAACATCGCCGTCTCCCAAACTTCACCCTCCTGGCTTTCTCCATCGCCAATAAGAACATAAACATGGTAATCTCTCGTATCCATCTTCCCAGCTAAAGCCATTCCAGTCGCAGCCGCAAATCCGTGACCCAAAGCTCCGGTGGATATCTCCACACCAGGGACCTTTCTCATATCCGGGTGTCCCTGTAAAATTCCTCCCAACTTTCTTAAGGTCCATAAAATATCAACGGGGAAGTAACCACATTCGGCTAAAGCGGCGTAAAGAAGGGGACATGCATGACCTTTACTCAATACAAATCTATCGCGGTCAGGCCACTTGGGATCTTCCGGGCGGTGTCGCATGTGATGGAAATAAAGGGCAGCAACAATATCCGCTGCAGAGAGAGAGCCTCCTGGATGACCGGAGCCCGCTTCTCCAATCATCCTTATAACATTCCATCGAAGAGTACGTGCCTTTTCTTCTAAAAAAGTTCTTAGTTTTTCCCGATCCAAAAGGTTCACCTGGATTTTATTTCTTTCTTCCTTTCCACAAAATCTAAGACCCGTTCTAACGAGCAATTTAATATGTTCTCCTCAGAAAATCCCGCTTCAAGGGCGAGTTTAATTGCTTCCCCAAACTCGCCAACTCCCTGGGCTAAATGAGCATCGCTGCTGATAATGATATCCAAATTATATCTTCGTGCAACTTTGGCAATCTCCAGGTCATATGCATAACTACCCACTCGACTGGTACTCGTCAAGAATGAACTATTATTGATTTCAAATAAAACATCGTGGGCTGCGGCTTCAGCTACCACTTCTTCGGCATCAATGGGAAAATTTGGATTTCCCGGGTGAACGATCACATCTACGAAGGGATTTCTGATTGCACCCAATAGTGCTCTCGTATTCTTCCTCACAGTTTTCCCCTCATAACCGCAGCGAGGATGGAAGCCGACGTGAACTACATCCAGAGTCTGGAGGAGATCCTGAGGCAAATCGAGATTTCCTTTGGAATCCACGATGTTGGCTTCGGCCCCCTTCAAAATCCGTATTCCATACAATTCCCTGGGTAATACCCTTAAATTCCAGAAATGGTAAGCGTGTGCTCCCCCGGGTAAACCAGGGCCATGATCCGTGATGGCGATGAGCTTTAGACCTTTAAGGGCTGCGGCCTTCGCTATCTCATCGATGGTGCTATATGCATGACCACTGGCAACCGTATGTATATGAAGATCAGCTACTAGTTTCATTCATTCCACCTTATCTAGAAAGACTCAACCCACTAGCGACCTTAAATCGATAAGCGACGTTCGACGCGACTTTCGGTGTTAAAAGACTTTTCGCTCATCGCTGATCGCTCATCGAAAGTCGAGCTTTTTTATGGCTCTAGACTTCTCCCCTACCCCCTTTAGTTTTACGTCTATGGAAAGCGGTGATGAAATCATCGAGGTTTCCGTCCAAAACCTCTTGAACATTACCGGTTTCAAGATCAGTTCGATGATCCTTCACCAGACTATATGGATGTAGGATATATGACCTGATCTGACTCCCCCAGGCAATTTCCTTTCTCTCGCCTCGAAGTTCCTCTATCTTCCTTCGCCTTTCCTTTTGCATCCTCTCATATAGCCTGGCTCGCAAAATCTTCATCGCCGTTTCTTTGTTTTGAAATTGAGAACGTTCACTCTGGCATTGGGCTACGATACCACTGGGAAGATGGGTGATTCGGACGGCGGAATCCGTCACATTAACATATTGACCACCGGGTCCCGTGGCCCTGTAGGTTTCCACCCTGAGATCCTTAGGATCGATGCTTACCTCTATCTCCTCATCTATCAATGGGATAACGTCCACAGAAGCGAAGGAGGTATGTCTTCTCCTTTGAAAATCGTAGGGGGAAATTCTGATCAATCTATGGATACCCTTTTCAGCCTTAAGGAGTCCGTAGGCATACTTTCCATGTACGGTAAAGGTGGCGCCCTTTATCCCAGCTTCTTCACCGGGAGAGACCTCATTTACTTCCATCTTAAATCCCCTGCGCTCGGCCCAGCGAAGATACATCCTCAAAAGTATTTCCGCCCAATCCTGGGACTCGATACCACCAGCACCGGGATGGATACTAACTATAGCATCCAGTGAATCAAATTTCTCCTTAAACCAACTGCGAATTTCAAAATCCTCGACCTTTTGCTTAAGTTTCCTGAGAGATTTACCCACATCCTTGCTGAGAGCTATGTCACCTTCGGATATAGCAAGTTCGTTTAAAAGGCAGAGATCGTTATATTCTTCATTCATTCTTTCCCAGGAGGACACATCATCCTTCAAATCGCTTAAGTTCGACATGATCCTCTGTGCCTTCCGAGTATCATCCCAAAATCCCTGTTTAGCCGCCTCCAATTCGAGTTTTTTGATCTCCCCTCTCTTCGCCCCAATGTCAAAAGTAATCCCCGATTTTTTCTATCCTTTCACCAAGCCTTTGGAGCTCATCAGAGTAGTCAATCAACATCGCAATCCCACCTCTTTCATATAATAAATTAGGCATGCACAAATCCCAATTGAGCTAGAGATCCTTAATGCGAAATTTTTTAAATTAAATCATTTTAATTTTGGATTGTCATTTCACATTCTTCATTTTGAATTTTGAATTTGCTTTATCTCCCGCAGCATTTCTTGTATTTCTTGCCGCTACCACAAGGGCAAGGTTCATTTCTTCCTATCTTTCTCTTCTTCACGGGCTGAGTTGGAGTCGCTCCATAATCATCTCCAACAGCCTTGGGCATAGCTGGCATAACTGGTTCTCGCACTACCTGAACATGGAAGATATATCTGATGAAATCCTCCTTTATGCTCTGGATCAAGTTTTGAAACATCTCAAAGGCTTCGTTTTTAAACTCAATTAAGGGGTCCCTCTGACCAATGGCTCTTAAACCAATGCCCTCCTTTAAATAATCCATCTCGTAGAGGTGTTCTCTCCACTTATTGTCTATCACCTGGAGCATGATCATTCGCTCCAGCTCACGCATCGTCTCCGCTCCCAGATCTTCTTCTCTCCTCTTATAAATCCTCTTGGCGGATTCCAGAAGTTTTTCAAATAACTGATCTTGTGTTAGATTTTGCAGGTCAATGTCATCTTTACCCCAAGGAAGAGGGTAAAGATCCTTAATGTAATCAAATAATCCATCTAAATCCCACCGCTCGGGATGGGTATTTCTATCGGTGAAAGCCTCAATGGCTTCCCTTGTCACATCCTCGATGATATTCTGCACTTCCTCATGGAGATTATCGCCCGATAGACACTTGGCTCTTTGCTCGTAAATCACCTCTCGCTGCTTATTCATAACATCGTCATATTCCAGAACATGCTTTCTGATCTCAAAGTTTTGGGATTCAACCTGGCGTTGAGCGGTCTCAATGGATTTGGTGATCATCGGGTGTTTAATGGGCATATCATCGGGTATGCCCATTCTCTCCATCAGTTTACCGACCCTATCCGAACCAAAAAGTCTCATTAAGTCATCTTCCAATGAAATATAAAATTGAGATGAGCCTGGGTCTCCCTGGCGTCCGGAACGACCCCTAAGCTGATTATCGATTCGCCTGGCTTCGTGGCGCTCCGTGCCTATGACGTGTAACCCACCCAGTTGTTTGACCTCCTCAGCCATTTGGAAATCCGGAGGATTACCACCCAAAATGATGTCCACACCGCGACCAGCCATGTTGGTGGCAATGGTCACTGTGTGCTTTTTTCCTGCTTGGGCAATGATCTGGGCTTCCATCTCATGATATTTGGCGTTAAGAACCTGGTGGGGGACGCCCCGTCGCTTAAGCATCCTGCTCAGGCGTTCGGATTTTTCAATGAAGATTGTGCCCACCAACACCGGCTGCCCTCTTTTATGCCTCTCGACGATATCGTCGACTACGGCTTTAAACTTAGCTTCCTCGGTTTTATAAATCACATCGGATAAATCATTCCGGATCATTGGCTTATTGGTGGGAATAACCACCGTCTCCAAGCCATAGATGTGCATGAATTCATCGGCTTCTGTGGCTGCCGTTCCAGTCATTCCTGCGAGTTTCTCATACATCCTGAAATAATTCTGCAAAGTAATGGTGGCTAGGGTTTGATTCTCCTCCTTTATCGCCACCCTTTCCTTCGCCTCGATGGCTTCATGGAGACCATCGCTGTACCTTCGTCCAAACATTAAACGTCCCGTGAACTCGTCAACGATGATGACCTGGCCATCTTTCACCACATAATCCCGATCCCTCTTAAACAGAGAATAAGCCTTCATACTCTGTTTGTATCGGTTCAGCCACTCAATTATGGGCACACCATAGGGGGATTGGGTTAAGTCCACCAAATCATCGACACTGATGTCCAGCGCTTTGGCAATCCTCTGTTCTCCTCTACGAGTTATCTTTATGGTTTGCTCCTTCTCATTGGCGATGAAATCATACTTATATTCATACTTCTCTAGGTCAACTTCGGGATTCTTATCGTCTTTCGCCACCAAAAGCCAGCGCATGCGAGAAGTGTCTTGGTTAACCTTTCTGCAAATTCTACTCCTGTCCTCAGCAGAACCAGAAATGATGAGAGGAGTCCTCGCTTCATCGACTAGGATGCTGTCCACTTCGTCGACGATGGCATAGTGATGACTACGCTGAACTCGCTCATCTAGTGAAGTCACCATATTGTCTCTCAAATAATCGAAGCCAAATTCGGTATTTGTGCCATAGGTGACATCGGCTTCGTATGCTTCTCGCCGTTCAACGGGACGGAGGTTCTTCAAGCGTTCATCCTCAGCGGGATAACTGGGGTCAAATAGATATGCCGCATCATGCTGAAGAACTCCAACGGAAAGACCCAGAAAATGGTAGACGGGACCCATCCATTGGGTATCACGCTTAGCTAAATAATCATTTACGGTGACCACATGGGCACCCTTCCCCAACAGAGCATTAAGATAAACAGGAAGGGTTGCAACTAAAGTTTTTCCTTCACCAGTCTTCATCTCAGCGATTTTACCTTCGTGAAGGACAACCCCGCCCATGATTTGGACATCAAAATGGCGCATATTTATCGTGCGTTTGGCGACCTCTCTAACAACCGCGTAAGCTTCAGGTAGAATTGGATCCAGAATCTTGTTTCTAACCTGCTTCAACTTCTCCCTAAGCTTGATTCTTTCCTCAGGTAAAGCACTTTTAATTTCCTCCTCTAAGCGCTTTAACTCCTCCTCAAATTCTTTTGATCTTTCCTGGACGAAGCGCTTAAACTTGAGGGTCTTCGCCTTCAGCTCCTCATCAGAAAGACGACTGATCTCGGGCTCCAATGCATTTACAGCCGTTACTCTCTCCTGAAGAGCTTTTAGCTTTTTTCCTTCTCCAAAACGGAGTATCTTGTGAATTAAATTAAGCATGTGCATACACCTTCACGACTCGCCTTATTTATCTCACCTTTGACTTCAAATTTAGATTTTGTAGCATTTTACCACTATCTTAACACAATTCAGCCTCATTCTCACTTTCTCATCCCCAAGCCAAAATTTTAACTCACACAAAATCAATGACCCATTCTGCGATTTTAATTGCTTTCAAATCATATTCTGATTGACCCAACCAAACAGTGATATCCGGTCTATCTTCGCTCATAGATTACTTTCCCTTGACTCATTATCTCCTCAATGAAAAGGATTATTGTACTTGCGCATAATTCTCCACAAGCCGCGGATCCGAAGAGGATGATCCTCCCTGGTTTATACCTTTTGAATACTGCTCGGGAATTCGATTTATTTCCCTTTCGAGTGCCTTTTCTAAATCACTTTTCGCCACCGAAAGTTCCCCCTTCACGCAACAAAACAGTAGTATCCTATCATATTTTAAAAATTGAAAACAATACCACTGATTATGCCTTGGACATAATCCCAGAAGCGTGGCTCAAATCCTAAATTCGAAATCCCAAATCCCAAACAAATCCAAAATTAAAATTTTTGAAATCCTAAACCCTATTTCATTTATGTTTTGAACTTTGGATTCCTTCGACTTTGCTCAGGAGATGTTTGCTCATTTAATATTGCTTAAATTTGGTGCTTTGTGCTTAGAATTTGAAACATTCCTTGTGCTT
>JBFMAG010000066.1 GCA_040755895.1 Actinomycetota bacterium
AGAAGAATATTCAGCGTCTACACTTATAATAAAGTATAGGCTAGACATAGATCGCCTATGGCAGAAGTTCTTTTTGCCAAACTGTTCTTAAGCAAAGGATGATTTCAAATTCTAAGCACAAAGCACCAAATTCTAAACAATATTAAATGACCAAAATTCAAAGATCAAAACGAAATGAAAATGTGATTTAGAAGAGTGTTTAGGATTTCAGAAATTTGGATTTTGCCCGTCCTCCGCAGTAGCACTGCTACGGAGGGTGGAAATTTGTTTAGGATTTTGAATTTAGGATTTGAGCCATCCTTCTGGAATTATCTCTATGGCATAATAAAGTATAAAATTGAACTATGATTGTGGACTATGAACGGTGAACCAGGAGGTGCCCATGGAGGAGAAAGAAATTCTTGAGGGGGCGAAGATAACCAAAGCAAAGGTTACCCGAAAATATGTTTACGATTTTGAAGAAGGCAACGCAAAGATGAAATTTCTTTTGGGAGGAAAGGGGGCAAACCTTTGCGAGATGACGAACCTCGGTCTACCCGTACCTCCAGGATTTGTAATTTCTACTGAGGCCTGCCGGAAGTATTCAAAGACTGCGTCTTATCCTCCTGGTTTGAAAGAGGAGATTTTAGCTCATCTCAAGTCTCTTGAGAAAAGAACCGAGAAGAAGTTCGGTGATCCGGAAAATCCTCTTCTCGTCTCCGTTCGCTCTGGAGCCGCTTTTTCGATGCCCGGTATGATGGATACCGTTCTCAACTTGGGTCTAAACGATGTCACGGTCAAGGGACTTGTCCGCCTCACGGGCAATGAAAGATTTGCCTACGATGCTTACCGCCGTTTCATTCAAATGTTTGGGAATGTGGTTTTAAAGGTCGATGGCGACAAATTTGAACAGGCGATGGCCAGTCTTAAGAGGGAAAGGGGTGTCAAATCGGATATGGAGCTCACGGCGGCGGATTTGAGAGAGCTCGTTGAGATATTCAAGGGGATCACAAGGGAGGAAACCGGGGAGGAATTCCCCTCGGAACCTCTAGAGCAGCTGGATAAAGCCATCGCCGCGGTATTCGAATCTTGGAATAATCCGAGAGCCATGGTTTACAGAAAGGTTCACAATATCCCCGATGACCTGGGCACTGCGGTTAACATCCAGACCATGGTCTTCGGCAATATGGGGAGTGATTCAGCTACGGGAGTAGCCTTTACCCGGGATCCGTCCACGGGAGAGAGGAAGCTCTATGGCGAATATCTGACCAATGCCCAAGGTGAGGATGTAGTGGCTGGAATAAGGACTCCTCAGCCCATAGTCAAGCTTAGGGAAGAAATGCCCGAGAATTATGAGCTTCTGGGGAGAGTGGCGGAGTCCCTCGAGGAGCACTATAGAGATGTGCAGGATATCGAATTTACCATAGAGAAGGGCAAACTTTACATGCTCCAGACACGAACAGGAAAGCGAACAGCCTCGGCTGCCATAAAGATCGCCGTGGATATGATGGAGGAGGGACTCATCAGCGAGGAGGAAGCTATATCCAGGATCGATCCCTATCAATTAGACCAGCTTCTCCATCCCAGGCTTGATCCAAAAGCTAAGGTGAAAGTATTGGCAAAGGGGCTGCCCGCTTCACCAGGAGCAGCCACGGGCAAGATTGTATTCGATGCCGATAAGGCAGAAGAGCTGGGAAGCACCGGGGAAAAGATTATCCTGACTCGCTGGGAGACTACTCCCGATGATATCCACGGCATCATCGCAGCCCAGGGGGTTCTCACAAGCCATGGTGGGCTTACCTCGCATGCTGCTGTTGTAGCTCGGGGTATGGGTAAACCCTGCGTTTGTGGCTGCGAGGATGTGAAGATCGACTACGAAAATCGCCTGTTCAAAGTGGGGGACGAGATCGTAAAAGAAGGAGATGTAATTACCATCGATGGAGGAACGGGTCGAGTCATTTTGGGCAGCGTTCCCCTCATTCCCCCAGAGATAAGCGAGGATCTAAAAAAGATTCTCGGTTGGGCGGATAAAAGGCGCAGATTGGGTGTGAGGGCAAACGCCGATTTGCCCAATGACGCCAGGAAAGCCTTGGAGTTCGGTGCGGAGGGTATCGGGCTATGTCGAACTGAGCACATGTTCTTTGCTGAGGATAGATTGCCCTTGGTTCGACAGATGATCCTCGCCGACACCGTTGAAGAGCGCGAGAAAGCTTTGGAGAAATTGCTTCCCATGCAGAGAAGGGATTTCGAGGAAATTTTCAAGGTCATGAAGGGCTTACCCGTGACCATCAGACTTTTAGATCCTCCCCTCCATGAGTTTCTGCCAAATCTAACGGAGCTACAGGTAGAACTGATGGAGTTGAAATACAAAAAGGTGCCGGATGAGGTGATACGAGAGAAGGAAAAATTGCTTCACAAGGTGCGAGCTCAGGTGGAGGTCAATCCCATGCTTGGACTGCGTGGTTGTAGGTTGGGTCTGGTCTATCCCGAAATTTACGAAATGCAGGTTCGAGCCATATTCGAAGCCGCTTGCAACGTGGCGGGAAAGGGAATAACTCCAAAGGTTGAGGTGATGATCCCCTTAGTTGCTCACGCTGGTGAGCTTAAAGTTTTGAGGGAAAAAGTTGAGGAGATTGCCGACGAGATTCTGGAATCTTCGGGAGAAGATCTACCATATGCTGTAGGAACCATGATCGAAGTTCCTCGAGCTGCTGTAACTGCAGACGAGATCGCCAAATATGCTGATTTCTTCTCCTTTGGTACCAACGATCTTACCCAGACCGTCTTTGGTTTCAGTCGGGACGATGCTGAGGGCAAGTTCATGGCGAGATATTTGGAGGGGGGAATTCTCGCGCACAATCCCTTTGAAATATTAGATCCCTCAGGTGTCGGCAAGCTCATGGATATGGCGTGCCAACTTGGACGAAAGGCAAACCCTGAACTCAAATTGGGAATCTGCGGTGAGCACGGGGGCGAGCCAAGATCGGTGAAGTTTTGCGATCACGTAGGTCTGGACTATGTGAGCTGCTCGCCTTATCGGGTACCCTTAGCTCGTTTAGCTGCTGCCCAGGCGAGAATTGGTAGGGGAGAAGATCTTACCAAATAATATTGAGGGAGTGAGGAAGTGAGGGAGTGAGGAAGATAAAAAACTTGAATCACTTGAATCACCCCCTCACTTGAATCACTTTTAAGGGGGTTGCGATGTTGATAGTGGGGATTAATGGTAGCCCGAATAAAGATGGGAATACGGCTTTTCTGCTTGAGTGTGTGCTGCAAGCTGCCAAGGAAAAGGAGGCCGAAACCAAAATTATTCACGTCATGGAGGTTTTAGTTGGACAGGAGAAACCCTATTGCGATGCCTGCTCTAGCCCTTGTGATAAGAGTTGTTTTGAGGGAACCCTCTTGGAGGAAGCCTTCAATTTGTTGAAGCAAGCTGATGGGGTAGTCCTGGGAAGCCCCGTCTACTTTGGGACGGTTTCCGCTCAAATGAAGGCTTTCTGGGATAAGACTCGGCACTTGAGAACCGAGAGGGCTTTGATCGGCAAGGTGGGAGGAGCGGTAGCCGTTGGTAATTCCCGTTTTGGTGGTCAGGAAACCACTTTGAGGGCTCTTCACGATATCATGCTCATCCATGGCATGAGCGTGGTTGGTGATGGCTCTTCCGAATATGATGCTGGACATCAAGGGGTTTGTGGACAAAGACCAGTTCGAGAGGATAAAAATGCTATAAAAAGGGCCAAGATCCTGGGCACCAGACTCTACCACGAAGCCTTAAGGTTAAGTGAGAAAGTGAGGGAGTGAGGGAGTGAGGAAGTGAGGGAGTGAGGAAGATAAAAAACTTGAATCACTTGAATCACCCCCTCACTTGAATCACTCATTTGAGGAATGAATATACGTGAGTTGTTAGAAGAACGGGAGAAAAGGTTTTTGTCGCCCCGCGCTCAATTGAGTGTAAATTCTAAAGGACGTAAAGTCTCCGAGGAACCCTGTAGCCTTCGGACATGTTTCCAGCGCGACAGAGACCGCATTGTTCATTGCAAATCTTTCCGCAGGCTTTCCCACAAAACCCAGGTTTTCCTAGCTCCTGAGGGAGACCATTACCGAACAAGGCTCACTCACACTCTTGAGGTCAGTCAGATCTCACGCACCATAGCTCGCTCCCTAAAATTGAATGAGGATCTCACGGAAGCCATCGCTTTGGGTCATGACCTTGGCCATACTCCCTTTGGTCATATAGGAGAAGAGGCCTTGACCCAATGCTTATGCAAGGTGAAGAGTGAAAACTCTGAGCTTTACCGAAACCTACCTTGTGCCTTCAGACATAGTGAGCAATCTCTACGGGTGGTGGATTTCATCGAATATGGAGGCAAAGGTCTCAATCTCACCTGGGAGGTCAGAGATGGAATCCTTCACCACACGGGAGACAAGTCCCCCTCCACACTGGAGGGACAAATCGTGAGGATAGCGGATCGCATCGCCTATATCAATCATGACATCGACGATGCCATCAGAGGAGGAATTTTATCCCAGTGCGACCTACCCCAGGGTCCCCTCGAAATACTGGGTAAATACCATGGTGTACGGATAAATAACATGGTTATGGATATGATTAGGAGCAGCGCGGATGAAGGTAGAATCCAAATGAGTCCAATCTTTGCCAAGGCCATGGATGAGCTGAGAAACTTCTTGATGCAGCGAGTATATATGGACTCACCTGCGAAAATGGAAGATGAGAAGGCAAAAAGAGTTCTCAAGACCCTATTTTTCTATTATCTTAAGGATCCCTGTAAGCTTCCCCCAGAATTCTACACTCAATCTCAGGAGGAATTGCCCATTAAGGTCTGCGACTATGTTGCAGGAATGACCGACCGCTATGCTTTAAGAATCTATGAACAGCTATTCGTTCCCAAAGCTTGGATGATCTAAGCCTAAGTTCCCTCCATTTCCCAATATCGACTCAAAATTTATTCCCAAAATATTTTCAACTTTGTGAAGGGGATGCTCAACTTTTGTCGAAATTTAGCCTAGCTTATAGCTTTCAAACATTTGTTCGTATAAAGGGAAAAGTGAGAGGAAATGTGCTATAATATTTTATTATAATATCACTTGGATGGAGGGGCTTTCTCCGGAGTTCCCCTATTTTCTAACCCCGATTTGTTCCTAGAATTTGGGTAAAATTATTCCACTTAACCCTTTATTTGCTGTGAAGGATGGACCAATGAACGGTTTTATAAAAGAGGAGGATATAAACGAAGTAAGGGGGAGAAATGATTTGGTCGAGGTGATCTCGGAGTACGTTCCGCTGAAGAAGAGCGGGCGTACCTTTAAGGCACTATGTCCGTTCCATAAGGAGAAAACGCCTTCATTTATAGTCGATCCCGTTAAGCAGCTTTATCACTGTTTTGGCTGCGGAATTGGCGGAAATGTTTTCACTTTCATCATGAAAATGGATAATATCGATTTTCCGGATGCCGTGAGGGCACTCGCCGACAGGGTCGGATATACCTTGCACTACGAGAGGGATTCGAAAGAGAGCCAATCTCGTCGGGTCAGATTGTACGAAGCAAATAAGGAAGCCATGAATTTCTTCTACAACCTCTTGAAGAGCGAGGAGGGCAGGAAAGCTCGGAAATACTTGAAAAATCGAGGTTATGATGCTGAAATTATCGATGCCTTTAAGCTCGGACTCGCTCCTTCTCGATGGGATGGGTTGTTGAATTCCCTGTGCGCAAGGGGGTTCAAGTTAGATGAGTTGGAAGAGTCTGGTCTGATAATCAAAGGGGAGAAGGGTTTTTATGACCGGTTTCGCTCTAGGATCATGTTCCCAATATTTGACGTCAGGGGTAGGGTAATTGCTTTCGGTGGAAGGATTTTGGACGAATCGCACCCAGGTAAAGGTGAATCGCCTAAGTATATGAATTCACCCGAAACACCCATTTATAACAAGAGTTCAATCCTCTATGGTTTATATCATTCAAAAAACGGGATAGCAAAAACTGGTCAAAGCTTGGTGGTCGAAGGTTATACGGATGTCCTCTCCTTGCGCGCTGTGGGTATAAAAAACGTGGTCGCAACGTGTGGAACGGCTTTTACCTCCGATCATCTACGCTTGCTGGCTCGTTTCGGTGAAAGAGTGATATTGGTTTTTGATGCCGATGTCGCGGGTACCGCCGCTGCGGAGCGTGGTTTGGAATTATTGGGAGAGTCAAAAGTCGATATTTATGTGGTTTCATTACCAATGGGTACGGATCCAGCCGATTTCGTTGCTGAACACGGAAGGAGTGAATTTGAAAAACTTTTAGAGGACGCCGTTCCTTTGGTTGATTTTTGTCTAAAACAGGTGTTATCCCAGTATAACTTGGGTGAATCTTTACAGCGAGCTAAAGCGTCAAGTGAGGCTTTAACCATCATAGCGGCTCTAAAGGGCGCCGTGGCACAGGAAGAATACCTGAAAAAGTTGGCTGAGGAATTAAATGTCTCTTTTGATTCACTTTTCTTTGAGTTAAAGAGACTGAAAAGATCCAAAACTAAAAGAGCATCTAAAGAGGTTTCCGAAGACCTGGTGATCACAAGTGCTCAGGAGAAAGCTGAGCAGGAGTTATTAAGGCTGATATTACAGTACCCCGAGGAATACAAAGCCGCACTCACCGAACTGGATGAAGAGCATTTCACCTTGCCCGAGTGTAGAGAATTGTTTACGATTTTAAAATCGCGAGCGCATTACGGATCGGATGAGCCTGGATTTCAAGGGATTTTATCAAATGCATTTAAGCGCGAGGAACTTCAAAAACTCATAAGCAAACTCATGCTTCAACCAGTGGAGGTTGAAGAGAGAGAAAAATATTTTAAAGATATTCTATTGAGACTCAAGGAATTTGAGGTCCAACGTCAAATTAATACTCTTAAACCCAAATTAGAGCGGATAAATCCGATTAAAAATCCGATAAAGTATGATGCTCTTTTCGAGGAGCTGCTCAAATTGGAGGCTAAGAGAAGGGATCTTAGAGGTAATTTAAGCTAGCTGCATCGTAGTATCCGTTTGGGACTAGGAGGAAGCAAAGGTGGCTCACCTTAAAGAGTTAGAAATCGAAGAAGTGAAGCGTCTAATCAATAAGGGCAGAGAGAAAGGTCTGTTGTCATCCGATGAGATTGCCGATGTACTTCAGGAGATTGATCTCACCACGGAGCAGATTGAGAACATTTATTCACACCTCCTAGAGCAGGGAATTGAAGTTGTGGATTCCATTGCTGAGGTGGAAGATATAGAGGAGAGCGAGGAAGAGTTGGAAAAGGATTTTGGAAAAGAGCTGGATCTCTCGATCAAGGTTCCCACGAGCGATCCCGTTCGCATGTATTTGAAGGAGATCGGTAAGGTTCCTCTGCTCACTGCCAAAGAGGAAGTTGAACTGGCCAAAAAGATTGAGGCCGGTGAGATGGCTGCAAGGAAGCTGGAGGAAAATTCGGGTCTCCCCCGAGCGGAGATTCGCCATCTCAACCGTCTGGTTGAGGAGGGATCAGTCGCAAAGAGAAAACTGGTGGAAGCAAACCTCCGCTTAGTGGTGAGCATCGCCAAGCGTTATGTGGGTAGAGGTATGCTTTTCCTCGATCTCATTCAGGAGGGAAATCTGGGCTTGATCAGGGCGGTAGAGAAGTTCGACTATCGCAAGGGATATAAGTTCTCCACTTATGCAACCTGGTGGATAAGACAGGCCATCACCAGAGCCATTGCTGATCAGGCGAGAACGATTCGAATCCCCGTCCACATGGTGGAAACAATAAACAAGCTCATCCGCGTACAAAGGCAACTGCTGCAGGATTTGGGGAGAGAACCCACTCCTGAGGAGATCGCTGGGGAAATGGACCTCTCGCCGGAGAAGGTTCGGGAAATTTTGAAGATTTCTCAGGAACCGGTATCCCTAGAGACGCCCATAGGTGAGGAAGAGGACAGCCAGCTGGGAGATTTCATCGAGGACCAGGAAGCAGAGGTCCCAGCCGATGCTGCTTCCTTTTCTCTCCTTCAGGAGCAACTAAGACGGGTTTTAGATACCTTAAGCGAGAGGGAGAGAAAGGTAATAGAATTGAGGTTCGGGCTAATCGATGGTCACCCCCGAACCCTGGAAGAGGTCGGTCGGGTCTTTGGAGTCACTCGAGAGCGTATAAGGCAAATCGAATCCAAAACCTTAAGTAAGCTCAGACATCCAAGCCGAAGTGCAAAACTCAAAGACTATCTAGAATAACCCGGAAATCGAGACTCGGAATTTGAATAATTCTTCTGATTTTAAAAGGGTAGGGAGAAATTTTTGTGTTGTTACCGGGAGTTAGATGTTTTAAGGTATCAAAGGAAATGGTCACAAGTGTCTACAAACTCACGGGATCTTTTCCGGAAGATGAGAAATTTGGAATTACAAGCCAAATGCGACGAGCTGCACTCTCGATCCCATTGAATATTGTGGAGGGAAATGGTCGGATTACGAAGGGCGAATACCGCCAATTCTTAGGTCAGGCTCGAGGTTCTTTATCGAACTCCAATATTTATTGGAATTATGCTGCCAATTAGGACTTGCAGGAGAAGACGAGATCGCTAAAATAGAATATAATTGTAATAGAGCCGGTCAGATGCTTAATAAACTGATTAAGAAGTTAACTTAAGCAAAGTCCGGATGCGAGTTCCGAATACCGAATTCGGCGTTAAACATTCCCCGGTAGCTCAATTGGTAGAGTGGGTGGCTGTTAACCACTAGGTTGCCGGTTCGAGTCCGGCCCGGGGAGCCAAGGAGTAGAGCGGAGCTCACTATTTTGCGAATACTTCTTATCTAAACAGGATGCACTCAGAAGAGAAAGTTACTTCAAGACTACTGCCGGAAAGAAAGCTCTGAGACTAATAGTGAGAAACAGCCTCGAGGAAATCCAAGACAGCCAATTTTGATTGCCGCACTCGAACCAGGGGCTATCTTTGTGGGGGAAGGATTCCCCCACAATCATTCGTAAGGAAGGGGAGATATCAGAGGGGAAACACTGGGTTTCCTTCTCTGAAGAGCGAACATTGGTGAGCGAGGTTTGATGTCCGCCCGGGGAGCACTTTCTTGAGAACTACACTTTGCCATCTTTGTCTTCGAGCTTGATTTCACCGAGGTCGTCGATCCACTCGACGATCGTCACGAGCGACACCGCATCGGCTGGCTTTATGCCGCCAGGTTCTGTAAAATACTCGAAGAAGATGTTATACGGTACTTGCGGAGCACCTGCCCTTTTTTATCGAGCAGAACGAGGAAGAAGTTTCCCTCCCCCTCAGTCTCGGGGTATCTGAATGAATGGTTATAAATCTTTTGAAACGGCCGACCGACTACCTTCCCATTTTTGTGAATAACCAGGCAAGAATGTCGAAAAAAAATTGTACGTTGGAAATCTCTCCTTTGAGGTCAAAGAAGAAGATCTACGTGAATTGTTCAGCCAGATTGGAACGGTGGAATCCGTGAGGATAATTACTGATCGCTATTCCAGTAGATCAAAGGGATTTGGCTTCGTTGAAATGGCTTCAGAAGAAGCGCAAAAGGCGATAGAAAAATTCGACGGTTACTCGCTAAAGATAGGGATATGGTTGTAAACGAAGCCAAACCCCGCCGCAGCAAAGACTTCAGGGGCAAAAGGAGATACTAAAAGGATTGGAGAGAGGAAACTGTGTTATTTAAGGGAACGGTGAAATGGTTCAGTTCCAGAAAAGGATATGGTTTCATCACAAGGAAGAATGGAAAGGATATTTTCGTCCATCAAACCGCGATTCAAAGCTCGGGTTTTAGAGTGCTACGTGAGGGACAGAAGGTCCAGTTTGAGATTGTCTCAGGACCCAAAGGTGCCCAAGCTACTAACGTCGAGGTAATTGAGGATGTCAAAGAAAGCACGGATGAAAAAATCAAAGCTTTCAGGAAGGCAAGCAAGGAGAGGTTGAACGATTTAAGAAAGAGAAGAGAGAGGAGATAACCCATTACCGACACCAAAAGAACGGAGGTGTAGCTGGTAAAAACTCTCAAATTTGAGATAGAAGTTGTGGAGATCGAGTAAAAAGGAATTGAGATACATTTTGGTCTTAAAGAGGGTGGCGCTTGAGCTTAAGCGTCACCCTAAAGTTTTTAAAATGTAAAATTTTTGTAAATTCCAAGGTGGTTGACTTTTCAAACATTTGTTCGTATATTAAATTTGTAGGATTTGGATGGATGACCGATGGATGCGATTCAGAAGATCCAGGTATTAGGTGAAGCGGCGCAATATGATATCTGTGCCTCTTGCGGAAAAAGCGCCTCCAGGATTCGAAGTCT
>JBFMAG010000067.1 GCA_040755895.1 Actinomycetota bacterium
AATTTTCAAGGGTATGAACAGGAATATTATGTAATTGATATACCCTCGGAGGAAATGAAGGTAATGATCCCCATCGAGCGGGCGGAGAGTGTGGGATTAAGGAGGGTCATTTCGTCACGAGACGTTCCCAAGGTCCTTCGCATCCTAGGGGAAAGGAATCATCTATGGTACAGGGATAAGGACTATTACAAATGGTATGCCAATCGTCTTGAAAAGATAGGTAGTTCAAATATCCTCGAAGTTGCCGAAGCCGTGGCTAATTTCTTGGACAAAAGAGATAGAAAAAATTTAAGTTTAAGGGAACGAGAACTCCTCAAAAGAGGACTTTACCTGTTGAGTACCGAGATAGCCTGTGCTAAAAAGATTAAAAAGAGCAAGGCAAAAAGATTAATACTCAAATCTTGGAAGAAAATGCACGGTTCACCGTAGCCCAAAGCATTAACAACAGTGAGACCCTGGCAACGTCCTACTCTCCCACCCCGTCACCAGGGCAGTACCATCGGCGCTGGAGGGCTTAACTTCTCTGTTCGGAATGGGAAGAGGTGTTTCCCCTCCGCTATGGCCACCAGAGTCTCAACTTAAATTATATTACTGTTACAATTATTTTCAATCAGGTACAATTAAGGGGTATTTTATTTCAGCAAAGCATTGACGTCAAATCCTTCTTCTGTTATGATGAGAAAAACCTTTAAATCTAGTCCTGCGAGGCTAGGAAGGAGGTTAAAATTAATAATGAATACGAATACCTTCTTGTGTGGGACAGGAAGGTATTTTTTTGTCTCAAAACCCTGGCGTCCAATTGGAAAATATAATGACATTTGAGGAGAAGATCGATGGTCTTTAAGGAGAAAACAACCGTAATGGATATGAACGTTATTCAAAGGGCTCTCATAAGGATCGCACATGAGATTTTGGAGAGGAATAAGGGTGCTGGGAATTTGGCACTCATAGGAATTCGGAGCAGGGGAGTCCATTTAGCCCGAAGGTTGGCCCAGAAAATAGGCGAGATAGAAAACATAACTCCTCCCGTGGGAGTGTTGGATATCACATTTTATCGAGATGATATAGGCACTCATCCACAGCCCAGAGTTTCCTCCACGCAGATAGATTTCGACGTCACCGGTAGGGATATCGTGTTAGTGGATGACGTCTTATACACCGGGAGAAGTGTGAGGGCAGCCATGGATGCCATTTTTGACTTTGGTCGACCAGCAAGCATTCAGCTTGCTGTAATGATTGATAGAGGACACAGAGAGCTTCCCATTCGGCCCGATTATGTGGGGAAAAATATACCAACTTCTCGCAAGGAACGAGTACAGGTGAATTTAAAGGAGGAAGATGGCCGTGATGCTGTGGTCATTGGGGAGGTTTCTTAAGTGAAAGTTAAAACCCAGCTTAAAAGCAAGAACCTTTTGGGAATAAGAGAACTAAATCGCGAGGAGATCGAATTGATTCTCGATACAGCCCAGTCTTTCAAGGAGATTTCGACTCGTACCATCAAAAAAGTTCCTACTTTAAGGGGAAGAACCATAGTTAATCTCTTTCTGGAACCAAGTACTCGCACACGGACATCCTTCGAACTGGCCGCTAAGCGCTTGAGTGCCGATGTTGTGAATATTTCGGGCAAAGACAGTGCCGCCGTGAAGGGGGAAGGTCTTAAAGATACTGCCAAAACCATTGAAGCCATGAATGCGGATCTCGTAATCGTCAGGCATTCCGCTGCCGGAGCACCACACCTTTTAGCCAGGCTCGTCAGGTGCGGGGTAGTAAATGCAGGAGATGGAGCTCACGAACATCCTACACAAGCCCTACTCGATTTGTTCACCATCAGGGAGAAACTGGGGAGAATCGAGGACTTGCATGTAGTCATAGTTGGTGACATCGCTCACAGTCGGGTAGCTCGCTCCAATATCCTGGCTCTCACAAAGATGAGAGCAAAGGTTACCCTGGTCGCCCCACCTACTCTGCTCCCTGTGAACACCGAGGCCTTCGGCGTGGATGTAAGCTATAATCTCGATGAGGTTATAAAAGAGGTCGACGTCATCTATTGCCTGAGGATGCAACTCGAACGTCAAACGGAAAATCTCTTTCCCTCTTTGAGAGAGTACACAACGCTGTTCGGTTTGAATATGGCGAGGATCAAAGGGGCTAAGGAAAATGTACTTATTATGCATCCGGGACCCATGAATCGAGGGATAGAGATAACCTCTGAAGTTGCAGATCTCCCCCAATCGGTGATGACGGATCAAGTAGCGAATGGAGTGGCGGTGAGGATGGCCATACTATACTTGCTTATAGGGGGCGGTGAGAGTGTCTAAGGTGCTGATAAGGGGAGGAAGAGTCATCGACCCCGCAAATGAAGTTGATGCCACCTTTGACATTCTGGTTGAAAATGGGAGGATAATGAGCATTGCGGAGAATTTGGCGGTAAAGAATGCTGAAATCATCGAGGCCAGGGATATGATTGTTACACCCGGTCTCATAGATATACATGTTCACTTGCGTGAACCCGGTAGGGAGGATGAGGAAACCATAAGAACCGGCACTCGAGCCGCCATTAAAGGTGGTTTTACCTCCGTTGCTTGCATGCCAAACACAAATCCGGTTGCCGATACGGCATCTGTGGTCGAGACGATACTGGAGAAATCCAGAGAAGAGGGGATAGCCAGTGTCTTTCCCGTCGCTGCCATCACCAAGGGTTTAAAGGGTAAAGAACTCGCTGAGATGGGCGAGTTGGTTAAAGCAGGTGCGGTGGCTTTCTCGGATGACGGGGAGTCGGTGATGAATGCCGAGGTGATGAGGAGAGCCTTTGAATATTCACGAATGTTTAACATCCCACTGGTTGCTCATGCGGAAGACAAAAATCTTTCTTCACATGGTCAGATGAATGAAGGTTTTTATTCCACGCTGCTTGGATTGAAGGGTATCCCAGCAGCTGCTGAAGAGGTCATGGTGGCTCGAGATATTATCCTAGCTGGGGTAACTGAGGGAAGACTTCATATAGCCCATATTAGTACGGAGGGATCCGTAGCTTTAATCCGTATGGCTAAAAAAGCGGGAATTCGGGTGACTTGCGATGTTACTCCTCATCATTTGGTGCTCACCGATGAGGTTTTAATGAATTTCGACACCAATTTTAAGGTGAATCCCCCGCTCAGATCCCAGCGAGATGTGCAAGCACTTTTGGAAGGACTTTCCGATGGGACAATTGATGCCATTGCTAGTGATCACGCTCCACATGCGCTACATGAAAAGGAAAGGGAGTTTGACCGCGCTCCATTTGGAATAGTGGGACTTGAAACGACCCTTCCCTTGATGCTCACCAAGGTGGTGGAAACTGGGGTGCTTGATTTGCCACGGTTGATCGCAAAGTTAACGATAAATCCCGCAAATACCCTAGGAATTCGTAAGGGAAGTTTGTCCATAGGGAGTGACGCCGATATTACCATCTTTGATCACAAAGCTAAACTTAAAGTTGATATTAACAGATTTGAATCCAAGAGCAAAAATTCTCCCTTCCACGGTTGGGAATTGAATGGTATTGTGAAATATGTTTTAGTTGCGGGGGAGATAGTTATAAGAGAAGGTAATATCGTCGAAGGTCGCGAGATGAAAGTCAAGGATCGAGAGTCGAGGACAAGGGGATAGTGATATGAGGGAAAAGGCGATATTGGCATTGGAGGATGGAACCATATATGAGGGAACAGCTTTTGGGGCAATTGGTGAGGCAGCAGGGGAGATCGTCTTTAACACCAGCATGACTGGGTATCAAGAGATTTTGACCGACCCCTCCTATGCAGGTCAAATAGTAACCATGACCTACCCTCATATCGGCAATTGCGGGGTAAATTCCGAGGATTACGAATCCCGAGGTCCCTTTGTGGAGGGATTTGTGGTCAGGGAATGCTCCAGAATCTATAGTAACTGGAGGGCTGAGGATTCCCTAGAAAATTTCCTCAATTCTTACGGCATTGTGGGAATTCAGGATATCGATACCAGGGCTTTAACTAAGCACATTCGAAGCGAAGGAGCCATGAAAAGCATCCTTTCATCAATTGATCTGAACCCCCAGAGCTTGGTAGAGAAAGCCAAGGCATCTCCCGGGCTTATAGGTATAGATTTGGTTAAAGACGTTACCATCGATAAACCCTATGTATGGCGGGAAACGAGGAGGGTTAAGCGCTTCCATGTTGTTGCCTTTGATTTTGGCATAAAACGCAATATCTTAAGATCTCTTGAAACGGTAGGGTGCAAGATAACCGTTGTCCCCGCCAGTACCAAAGCCGAAGAAGTGTTAGCCCTAAATCCCGATGGAATTTTGCTATCCAATGGTCCGGGAGACCCCGCGGGTGTACCCTATGCCATTGAAACCACAGGAAAACTCCTGGGCAAAAAACCCATCTTTGGAATTTGTTTAGGGCATCAGATACTTGCCTTAGCTTTAGGGGGTAAGACTTATAAGCTTAAATTTGGCCATAGAGGGGGCAATCAGCCAGTTAAAAATCTGTTGACCGGAGGCGTTGAAATAACGGCCCAGAACCATGGCTTTGCCGTGGATCAAAGCTCTCTTAGGGTTAGCGAAAGGGAATGGCGTGTGGGAAAGACGATCCCAATTGGTGGATGGGGAGGAAAAACCGAGTTTGGGAGCATTGAGATCACCCACATCAATTTGAATGATGGAACCGTGGAGGGCTTGCGGTGTCTGGATATCCCCGCCTTCTCTGTGCAGTATCATCCAGAGGCCTCACCGGGTCCCCATGATTCCAGGTATTTATTCGATCAATTTATCGAATTGATGGAGGAAGCAATCGATAGTCGATAGTCGATCGTCGATGGTTTGGGGGATAATATGCCCAGGAGAACAGATATCCATAAAATCTTAATAATTGGTTCGGGACCCATCATCATCGGGCAGGCTTGCGAATTTGATTATTCGGGGACCCAGGCTTGTAAGGTTTTAAAGCAGGATGGATTCAGAGTCATCCTGGTCAATTCCAATCCGGCGACCATCATGACCGACCCCGAGTTCGCCGATAGAACCTATATTGAGCCCATAACACCAGAGGTCGTAGAAAAGATAATTGAAAAGGAAAAACCCGATGCTTTGCTACCAACGCTGGGTGGTCAAACGGGACTTAATACTGCCGTTGCTCTTGCTGAAAGTGGCGTACTTCATCGATATGGAGTTGAGCTCATTGGAGCGAAACTCGAGGTAATTAAAAAAGCTGAGGATAGAAGCTTATTCAAAAAGGCAATGAGTAGAATTGGACTGGACCTACCCCGCAGCGGTTTTGCCTATAGCTTAAGTGAAGCTTTAAAAATTGTGGAAGATATCGGTTTCCCAACGGTCATTCGACCCAGCTTCACCCTGGGTGGGACCGGTGGAGGCATTGCCTATAACCTTGAGGAGTTCAGAAATATCGTTTCCGCAGGTCTCATGCTCAGTCCCATAAATGAAGTTTTAATCGAGGAGTCGGTGATCGGTTGGAAGGAATACGAGCTGGAGGTGATGAGGGATCTCAAGGACAACGTGGTCATCGTCTGTCCCATCGAGAATTTTGATCCCATGGGGATCCACACCGGAGATAGCATTACCGTTGCTCCCGCTCAAACCCTGACCGATAAGGAATATCAACGGCTTCGAGATGCTGCCATCGCCATCATGAGAGAGATAGGAGTGGAAACCGGTGGATCCAACATCCAGTTCGCCGTCCATCCTGAAACAGGGCGTCTGGTAGTCATCGAAATGAATCCCAGGGTTTCTCGAAGTTCAGCCCTTGCTTCCAAGGCTACTGGTTTTCCCATCGCCAAAATTGCCGCTAAGCTTGCTGTAGGATACACCCTAGATGAAATTCCAAATGATATCACCAAGGAGACTCCAGCTTGCTTTGAACCAACCATAGACTATGTGGTGGTAAAGATCCCAAGATGGACTTTTGAGAAATTTCCCGAAGCCGATGCACGCCTCACCACGAAGATGAAATCCGTGGGGGAAGCGATGTCCATCGGGCGAACCTTCAAAGAGGCACTTCAGAAGGCCATTAGATCTCTGGAAATCGATAGATATGGTTTGGGAGCTGACGGGCGCGAGGAGATTATCGAAGAGCAAGTCCATCAAAAATTGGCTGTCCCCAATCAAGATCGAATCTTTTACATTAAATATGCTCTATCCATGGGGATGTCCGTTGAAGAGGTCTATGAGCTGACCAAAATTGATCCCTGGTTCCTGCATCAAATTCAAGAAATCGTCCTAATAGAGCAGGAAATCTCGAAGTATAATTTGAAAACCCTCCCCAAGGAGCTTCTTAAACAGGCAAAAAGGCATGGTTTTTCAGATGTTCAAATCGCTTACCTTACGGGATCGACTGAGGAGGCAGTTCGCGAGACAAGGAAAGATTTTGAAATTACTCCCACTTTTAAGCTCGTTGATACCTGTGCGGCTGAGTTTGAGGCGTACACACCATACTATTACTCTACATATGAGGTTGAGAGTGAGATCAGACCATCAACTAAGTCAAAGATAGCCATTTTCGGAAGCGGTCCCAACCGCATCGGTCAGGGAATAGAATTTGATTATTGCTGCGTCCATGCTGCTTTTGCTCTTAAGGAAGAGGGTTTTGAGACCATCATGATCAACTGCAATCCAGAGACGGTTTCCACGGATTATGATACCTCCGATAGACTCTATTTTGAGCCTCTTACCTTGGAGGATGCTTTGAACATCATTGAAGCGGAGAAACCCGAAGGGGTCATCCTTCAATTTGGTGGACAAACGCCTCTAAAACTAGCTGTTCCTCTAGAAAAAGCTGGAGTCAAAATCCTAGGTACCCCACCCGATAGCATCGATCTCGCCGAGGATAGAAAGAGATTTGGGGCACTCTTGAGGAAGTTAGGGATAAACCAACCACCTCATGGTACGGCAACCTCTTTTAAAGAAGCGTTAAAGGTCGCTCGAGGAATAGGATATCCTTTGCTGGTTCGTCCATCTTATGTCCTTGGCGGTCGGGCTATGGAAATCGTCTACTCGGAAGAAATGCTTGAGGGTTATATCGCCTCGGCGGTTAAGGCTTCGCCAGAACATCCCATTTTGCTCGATAAATTTCTTGAGGATGCGATAGAAATCGATGTCGACGCGGTGTCCGATGGAGAAACCGTATTCATAGGGGGAATCATGGAGCATATAGAGGAAGCTGGAATCCACTCAGGAGATAGTGCCTGCGTGATACCCCCATTTTCCATAACTGATCAGCAAATTGAGGAGATTAAGGAATGTACCTGCACCTTGGCCAGGGTTTTAAATGTTGTGGGACTGATCAACATCCAATACGCCGTAAAGGACGGAACTCTCTATGTGCTTGAAGTTAATCCTCGAGCTTCTAGAACGGTACCCTTCGTGAGTAAAGCAACGGGCATACCTCTGGCTAAACTTGCAGCTCGAGCCATGGTTGGGAGAACCCTCAAAGAGTTGGGCTATGAAGAACGCCATGAACTAAAGCACATCGCCATTAAGGAAGTTGTCCTTCCCTTTGGAAGATTCCCTGAGGTGGACACGGTCTTGGGACCAGAGATGAAATCCACTGGCGAAGTTATGGGAATAGATCTGGGCTTCGGGCAGGCTTTCGCTAAAGCTCAGATGGGTGCGGGTCAGCAGCTACCAGCAAGGGGCACCATCTTTATAAGCGTTCGCAATAGGGATAAAAGAGCCATAATTCCCATCGCCAAAAAACTTGTGGAATTGGGTTTTGAGATTGTCTCCACTAAGGGAACAGCCGAAGTGCTCACCCGAAGTGGTGTTAAGGTCAAAGAAGTTTTGAAGGTTCGGGAGGGTCGCCCCAATGTGGTGGATCTCATAAAGAATGGCGAAATCGACCTGGTGATCAATACTCCTTGGGGTAAAGGTCCTCGAACGGATGGATATTATATCCGAACTGCGACATCAGTCTATGGTATTCCATGTATCACCACCATCGCAGGAGCTTCTGCAGCTATCAAGGGGGTTAAGGCCATGATGGTCGGAGACATTGCCGTTAAGGCCATTCAAGATTATCACATTGAAGAATCTCCCCTAGAAACCAAGACCGAATCAGCGACGGCTGTGGAGAAGAAGAAATGTTCCAAGTGAAAGCGCACGTTCTTTTGAAAGAACAAATAGCGTCGGGGATTTATACCTTAAGATTTTTTTGTCGCGAAATTGCTTCCAGAGCCAAACCTGGACAATTTATCCACGTTAAATGCGGGGAGAATAGAAATTTCATTCTTCGCCGTCCCTTCAGCATCCATCGAATTCTGGGTTCGGATACTTTTGAGATACTCTTCAAGGTCGTGGGCAAGGGGACATCTTGCCTGGCTCAACTTCACCCCCATGAGATTCTGGACATCATCGGTCCCATGGGAAATGGCTTTGCCATCGATGATGGTCTCAAAAGCACTATGCTTGTCGCGGGGGGAATGGGAATTGCTCCCCTGGTGTCTTTGATAGAAGAACTCGAGTTGCAAAGGATTAGGCTCTATATTCTCCAGGGAGCGGCGACTAAAGAAGAGTTGCTCTATTTCATGGATTTAAAGAGGATAGCCAGAAAAATCTTTCCAGCCACAGAGGATGGAAGCATGGGCCATAAGGGGCTTATCACGGATCTTCTACCTGTGGCGATCAAAGAATGTAAGCCCGATTGCATCTATGCTTGCGGTCCTGAGGAAATGCTCAAGGAAGTCGCTGAAATTTCCTCGGGATTCGATATTCCCACTCAGGTTTCCATGGAAAGGCGCATGGGGTGTGGAATTGGTGCCTGTCTTTCCTGTGTTTGCGAGACGAGGGATGGTTACAAGAGGGTTTGTGTCGATGGTCCGGTCTTTGATGCAACTGAGATTGTGTGGTAGGTTCAGGGTTCGAGGTGTAAGTATAACTAATGTCTGCGATCAATACAGTTAAGAGCTAAAGGTTGTAGGCTGGAGTGTTGTAGGCTGGCGCTCGCTGAGAGCTGATAGTTAGAGAAGTTGAAGGTTGTGATTGGGGATGAAACCAGATTTGAGCATCGATTTAGCTGGAATTAAGATGAAGAATCCGGTGATGAACGCGTCAGGTCCTTTTGGTTGCGGCCGGGAGTATGCCCAGTTCATAGACTTAAGTGAGCTGGGAGCGATCGTGGTTAAAAGTATTACCCTGAAAGAACAAAGGGGTAATCCACCTCCCCGAATCTGCGAAACTGCCTCTGGTATTCTTAACTCCATAGGACTTCAAAATAAGGGTGTCGATCGCTTCATCCGAGAGGATTTGCCACATCTTAGAAATTATAATGTTCCAATTATCGTCAATGTTGCGGGGGGCACCATCGATGAATACGTCGCCGTCTGTGATAGGCTAAATCATGTCCATGGGGTCTCCGGAATTGAACTCAATATCTCCTGCCCCAATGTGAAGAAGGGTGGAGCAATCTTCGGTTCCAGTTCAAGATTAGCATCGAAGGTTGTTAGAGAGGTAAGGAGGGTGACCAACTTACCCCTCATTGTCAAACTCACTCCAAATGTCACTGATATCGTCAAGATAGCCAGGTCCGTCGAGATTGCAGGAGCTGATGGTGTATCACTGATCAATACCCTATTAGGGATGTGCATAGATGTGGAAACTTTTCGTCCAGAATTGGCGAGCATTGTTGGAGGTCTTTCCGGTCCAGCCATAAAGCCCATAGCTATAAGAATGGTTTGGCAGGTTGCCCAGGCCACCAATATTCCCATCATAGGCATGGGTGGAATCGCGAGCGTGAAAGATGCGATCGAGTTTTTTTTGGCGGGAGCAACCGCCATCGCCATTGGAACAGCCAATTTAATCGATCCCCGGATAACCATCGAAATCATCAGGGGGTTGGAAAAGTTCTTGGAAGAAAAAGGGTTTGAAACCATCTGGGAGATTGTGGGGAAAGTAAGGATAGATTAATCCCAAAAATAGGACTCAATCTCGGTATAATTCTCGATATACGTTAGACATAAATGCCTGAGCAGCTCTTTTTGCCAAAAATGGCTTTAAATTTAAATTCTAATTTCAAAACACTAAGCACTAAACATATCAAATGTCTAAAATTCAAAGATCAAAGCAAATGGGTAAAGATTTGGAAGAGTGTTTAGGATTTAGGATTTCGAATTTAGATTTTGGGCTTAGGGTGGTGTTATGGTTTCAATGACGAGGAACGAGGGGCGAGAAGCGAGAAATCCATTGATAGTAGCCCTTGATGTTTCCAGTAGAGAAGAGGCCATTCGACTTTGCCACGCTTTGAGGAATAAGATTGAGATATTTAAAGTTGGCTTACAGTTATTCCTAGCTTGTGGACCGGGTATTGTACACATCGTCCATGCCTTAGGTGGGAAGGTATTCCTAGATCTTAAATTCTTTGATGTTCCTAACCAGGTATCGAACGCCTGTCGAGAGATTGTGCGGATGGGTGTGGAGATGTTTACCCTCCACACCCTCGGCGGATTTGAAATGATGAGGGAAGCCGCCACGGTTACCAGGAAAATGGCAATGGAATTAGAGGTAAAGGCTCCCATTATCTTAGGAGTCACCATTCTAACGAGCTTTGACCAGCAAGAGCTACAGGCATTGGGAACATCGGAGAAAATCACATCTCAAGTCGTGCATTTAGCGTCCCTGGCCAAGGATGCGGGACTTGATGGAGTTGTCGCATCTCCCCTTGAGATATCCGCAATTCGGAAAGCTCTGGGGAAAGATATCATCATCGTAACTCCGGGTGTACGTCCGAAATGGACTATTTATGATGACCAAAAGCGTGTTCTAACACCGGTGGAAGCCATGAAGTTGGGGGCCTCCTATATCGTAGTGGGTAGGCCAATCATCCAATCGAGCGATCCGGTTCAGGCAGCATCTCAAATCCTAATGGAGATAGGGGGAATGTCCTCTTGATCCCAGAGGAAGTGCTCAAAATCTTGGGGGAGAAGGGTGCCATCCTTAGGGGTCATTTTCAACTTTCCTCGGGACGCCACAGTGATACTTATCTTCAGTGCGCCATGGTATGTCAATATCCCGATGTAACCAATGCCCTTGCGAGGGAGCTCGCCATTCCCCATCAAAAGAGTGAAGTGAATGTGGTAATAACACCTGCCATCGGCGGAATCATCCTGGGTTACGCCGTGGCTCAATTTTTAGGCTGTCGAATGGTATTCGCTGAAAGAGAGAGGAAGAAATTGTCTCTTCGGCGTGGTTTTTCGATTAAAGCGGGTGAAAAAGTACTTGTAGTTGAGGATGTAGTGACGACGGGGGGAACCATTAAAGAGATGATCGATTTAGTCAAAGGATATGGGGGAGAAGTCATAGGTGTAGCAAGCTTAATTGATCGAAGTGAGGACGAGGTGTTCGAAAAACCCCTTCACTCTCTCGTTAAAATGAAAATTAAATCTTATTCCTCTGAAGATTGTCCCCTGTGTAAGAGGGGAATTCCCATCTCCATACCTGGTAGCCGTGGAATAATTAAATAAAAAATTGAAATTTTGTTGAAGTTTTTGTTGCCATTTACCTTTCTTCTTTTGTATAATGACTTCTGAACTGCAAGCCTTTTTGGAAAAAGGGGGAGTAAAATGCCACTACCGAGACTTTCTGACGCAGAGAGAAGAGATGCTTTGAGAAAAGCCGGAGAGATAAGGCAGAAAAGAGCGCGGCTCAAAAGAAGACTGAAGGAGGGAGAAACCACTCTAGTTGAGGTTTTGAACAAATCTTCAGATCCCGTCGTAGCAAGGATGAAAGTTAGTAGCTTGCTCGAGTCGCTTCCCAAGGTAGGAAAGGCCCGCAGCCAGAAGATCATGAAGGAGATAGGTATAAGCGCTTCTCGCAGGGTACAAGGTTTGGGTTCGAAGCAGCGTGAGCGTTTGATCAATATGCTCACCTAATTAGAGGTGTTAATGGAAACAAGAAGTAAATTGTTTGTTATCTCTGGGCCATCGGGAGCCGGAAAGGGAACTTTGGTAACAAAGCTCCTTAAACGGCTCCCTGATCTTCATTTTTCCATTTCTTTAACCACGCGAAAACCCCGTCCAGGTGAATTGCCTGGAATCGATTATCATTTTGTCTCTGAGGAAGAATTCCTCAAGAAAGTAGAATCCAATGAGTTTCTAGAATGGGCTAAAGTTCATGGTCATTATTACGGGACATTATATGAACCCATTAAAAGAAATTTAAGGGCGGGCAAAGATGTGATTCTTGAGATTGATGTTCAGGGAGCTCTGCAGGTAAAAAAGAAGGTACGGGATTCAATTCTCATCTTCATCTCTCCCCCCTCCGTTGAGGAACTGAAAACCAGACTCCAAGAGAGGAAGACAGAAACGGAAAAGGCAATGGAGGTTCGAACCCAGGATGCCTTATGCGAGCTGAAGCAGGCTAAAAAATATGATTATGAGATAATCAATGACGAGGTGGATAGAGCTGCAAGGGAATTGATAAAAATCATTCAATCTGAGAGGGTAGGAGGCACAAATGGCACTTGTTTATCCCAAAATTGACGATTTATTAAAGAAGGTTGATAGCAAGTACACACTGACCATAGCCGCTGCCAAAAGAGCGCGGCAGATAAATGAATATCTAAATGCCATTCGTAGACAGGAATTGACTAGGATAAGACCTCCTCAGATAGAAGCCATCACCAATAAACCCCTTAGCGTCGCCCTCCGGGAAATAGCCCAGGGAAAGATCGGCTACGAACGAGCTGTAAATGGTATTAAATAGTCGCCGGTCACCGGTTCCCGGTACCGGTAAAAATCAGATTCGATTTTCCCAGCGGACTAGAGATAGATCGCTGGTACATTTCATTATATTTCTAGGGGAAAAGATGTTAAAAGGCAAAACAGTTGTTTTGGGTGTGACCGGTTCTATCGCTGCCTACAAATCGGTTGAGATTGCGAGAGAACTCATCAAGCAGGAAGCAAAGGTTAAAGTCATCATGACCGATGCAGCCACCCATTTCGTTACCCCCTTGACCTTCGAAGCCATTACCAGGCAACCGGCAATAACCTCTCTCTTTCATCCCGAATTCAAGGGGAAGATCCATCATATTTCCCTCGCTGAGGAAGCCGATTTAATCTTGGTTGCTCCCGCCACCGCCAATATCCTGGCAAAAGTCGCCCATGGAATCGCCGATGATATGTTGTCCACAACTCTGTTATCTGCCACTTGTACCATCATCTTCGCCCCCGCCATGAATGCTAGGATGTATCTCAATCCGGCAACTCAGGAGAATATACAATTGCTTAAGAAAAGGGGTTTTCGGATCATTGAACCAGAAAGAGGGGAGCTTGCCTGTGGTGAAGAGGGTCCCGGGAGGCTTGCCAGCATCGATAAGATAGTGAACGCCGTTAAGTCTGAGCTAATAAAGGAGATGGATCTGCAAGGGAAAATCATTATTGTAACCGCGGGCGGGACCCAGGAACCCTTTGATCCCATCCGATACATTGGGAATCGTTCCTCAGGTAAGATGGGTTACGCCATTGCCGAAGCTGCTCGGGGGAGAGGAGCCCACGTGATCTTGATTAGTGCTCCTACTCAGCTTGAACCCCCTCGCGGAATCGAGACGATCCATGTTAGAACCGCCATGGAGATGCGAGAAGCCATTCTGAAGTATTTCGACCGAGCGGATGCTGTAATCAAAACCGCCGCGGTTACAGACTTTAGACCAACTGCTTTCCATCCCCATAAAATCAAGAGGGATCGACAAAGGATGACTCTGGAATTGGAACGGAATCCCGACATCCTTGAAGAACTGGGTAAACGAAAGAGGAATCAGATTCTTATAGGGTTTGCCGCCGAATCCGAAAATTTGGTGGAAAATGCCAAACAAAAGTTGAAAAAGAAAAATCTGGATTTCATCGTGGCAAATGATATCACCAAGGTTGGATCGGGTTTTGGAAAGGATGTAAACGAGGTCACCATCATAGATGCTGAAGGGAGGATGGAATCATCCCCGCCTCTTCTCAAGGGGAAGATAGCCGAAATGGTCATAGATAGGTTGGTAACCCTCCTCAGGAGTAGAGCTTAAAAACCTCTTTTCAAACAATGAACCATGTGAGGGTGTAACCAATGTCTGCGATTAATATAATTAAAGA
>JBFMAG010000068.1 GCA_040755895.1 Actinomycetota bacterium
ACAACCCAGACCCAGGTGAGGCTCTGTACTGGACTGGCACCGGCGATGAGAGCGAGTGGTGTTCCGACTGCCACTCCGCAAATTACGGACTGCACACAGATGTTAAGTACATGGGTGCGGGGAATACAGTTCCAAGATACGGTCACGACTGCAGTACTGCTGGTCCTCACGTCTCTGCCACTTATCCTTGCGGTGCTCCTGGTGGTTGCCACGGCCATCCTGATTTCCCTGCAGCCCCGGGCAAAGTTTCATTCCCGGATAATGAAAATGATGGTCCAACCTGTAGACATTGCCATCAAACTGATGGAATCCCCGGCGTTTGGCCACACCGCCAGGGTACCAATCCAGTAACTGGAACGGTCACATCAAGAGATATGCTGAAGAATACCTTTGATGCATCCGCAGATAAATTGGACGACGTCTGCAACGATTGTCACTTCACGCCATCATTGCCCTAATCGAGTTCAAATATGGGTAGCGCGGGAGCTTGTCTCCCGCAAACTTCTTAGGTCGGGATTGCTTGCTGGACGGTAGGCAAAACATTTTGGGCGGAGATAAACTCCGCCCCCTACATTTTTGTCCTAATTTATGGGATTTTTCAGCATTTGAGCATCGATCCACTAAGTGGTCTTTATTCAAAGGGAACCGAGCTCGCCAAGCTTTTCTACCTTTGGCAATGCTTTGGGTTTTTTGGAGGATATTTGGTGCTAATATGCTTCCACTTTCTTTGGCTCTACTGGTAAATCAGCGTGGGAGATTAAGATTCGCGCTCCTTCTGATGATCGCTCTCTTGCTTTTGTCGCTCACTTTTACATACGCCCGTTCCGCATGGCTAGGTGCATTGGGAGCTATCATTTTCTTGGGATTATCCAGTTACAGAATCATTTTGAGGAGTAAAGTGGTTATATTGCGGCGCTAGTTCTCTTGATTCTTTGCGGCATTTTTGTTATTCGAAGCCCTATGGATCCAAATATACACTGGTGAGCGAATTACGTCCGTGGTTAAGTCCACAGAAGGGACGGCAGCGATGCGGCTTCAGACGTGGAGATGACGTTGTTTATGATTAAAGACCGCCCGTTTTTGGGTTGTGGCCCAAGTTAGAAAAAGGAAGCCAATTTTAGCAAATGCTAGAAAATCCAAGGGGGATAAAAGGTGGGTGGATATTCCTCATGGTGCGATAGGATAATCAAGTGGGGATTGATACTCCTTGTCTTTCTCCTACCTTTAACTTTCAGCCCCTTCAATCTTTTGCGCTATGATCTTCCAAAAGTTACCTTTGTAAGGGTTCTATCCCTGATCTTCCTTGGTGTTTTACTGATAAAAATAATCCTCGGTAAAATGAAGCTCGCCAGAAGCCCTTTAGATATTCCCTTTTTAGCATTTCTTCTAATAGCTGGGATTTCAACCCTCCTTTCGAAGAACATCTACGTTAGTTTGCTCGGTGAATGTCGAAGGAATCAAGGATTCTTTACCCTCATTTCCTACGCTTTCCTCTATTATCTCTCTTTTAACTTTTTCTGTGAGAAACGAGATTTTCGGCGGTTTCTGATAGCCCTTTTTGCTTCTTGCTCGGTAATATCGATAATTGGAATATTGCAATATTTGGGCATTACATTTGGTGAATGGAATCTCTATTACATTGCCGATCCCGCCCGAAGCTCCTCCACTCTGGGCAATCCCATCTATCTTGGGGGTTATCTGGTTCTCGTCATACCCGTTGCCATGATTATCGTTCTGTGCACTGAGGAATTTTGGAATTTTGGGAGATTAGTATGGTTAAAGAATTTGGCTTTAATGAATGTCCTTTTAGCCATACCCTGTCTGGTGTTTACCTTTTGCAGAGCCGCCTGGCTCGCCTTTGCGATGTCGATCATCTTTCTGGTCATCGCTTTTAGGCGACACTTGTGGCAGAAGAAATTTTTCTGCTTAGTGCTTTTACTCTTTTTGATCGCGGAAGTCATCACCCTGTATGCATTTCACGGTAGTTTCGTGGCTTCGGGTAAAGATTATGCCCTAGGTGAGAGGCTGGCTTCCTTGGCACAATTTGAAAGGGGCACCGCTGCGAGCAGAATACTCATGTGGCAAAGTAGCCTGAAGATCATCGCTGACAATCCTCTGATGGGAACGGGATCCGATACTTTTTGGCTTGTTTTCCCCTCCTATCTTCCACCTCATTACGAAGTGGTGGTGCGGGAAAATGCCCGACCGGGCTCTCCCCACAATGATCTCCTGGAGGTAGCCACGGGAATGGGAGTACTTGGGCTGATCACATATCTGTGGCTGCTGATCGTATTTTTCAGAGTGGGTGTTTCACTATTTAAGGCGCTTGATAGAAGGTGGCATCCACTCTCAATAGGTTTGTTGGCGGGAATTATCGGTTATCTAATTCAGATCCAATTCAGCTTTCACGTAATCGGCGTAGCCCCCATTTTTTGGATGATCATTGGGCTCGCTATGACCGTGACCAGGCTTTCAGGCTTTGTCCATACGAAGGAGTTAAAACTGGATTTTGGTGGAAAGAGGTGGGGATTTGCTGCGCGATTGATAATCTCTTTGCTCACCATTGTATTCACCTTCTACTTGTTAAAGATGGCGATTATTCCCTTCGTTGCCGATCTCCATGCTCGCAGGGCTTTGGATCATCTACAATTCGGTCTTTACGATGATGCCATTGGCGAAGCTAAATTGGCGGTAAGGCTTTATCCCCTTGAAGAGGAGTATCTATTTCTGTTGGGAAAAATTTATGAGTTTAAAAGCGATGCTCAAGGTGATTCCCGGTGGTATAAAGAGGCTATATCAACGTATATTGAGGCTTTGAGATTTAATCCTCGTGAGCGGAATGGCTACGCACGTCTTGGCGATGCTTACCTTAAAGTTGCTGAAAAGGGGGATTTGAAAATGGCGGATAAAGCAATTGAAACCTACAAAAAACTGATCAAATTGGAGCCTAATTATTCTCAATCTCATTACAACTTGGGAGTGGCGTATTATCTAAAAGGGGAGCTAGATGAAGCCATTGCCCAGTGGCAAAGGACGGTGGAGTTAAAACCGGATGAACTGGATGCCTATCTTCTCATGGGGAAGGCTTATCACGAAAAGGGAGCGGTAAAGGGAGCGATTTGTGCTTATAAAAAGGCATTGGAGTTGGATCCATTCAATATGGAAGTTCATAAAGCCCTCAGGCAATTGAAGGAGTAGCGCGGCCTATCTGCCGGTAGGAACTTCTCTCCTGCAATTCCTTTGTCGATGACCCGCCTGCCGACGGGCAGGTGAAACCGACGCTGCAAATCTCCTGGTGGACCCCGCGGCTACTCGTGGCAGATGGGGCAGAACTTTTCCCGTTCGTGACAGCCGCATGCACCAGGTACCTTAGAGGCGGGACCGTGGGTTTTCGGAAAGTCTTCTGCATGTGGCCAGGGCATTCTCTTATGGCAGTGCTGGCAGAAGGGCATATTGTGGCACTTCCAGCAGAGCTTCTTATTCACGAAACCCTCGCGAGGATGTTTCTTTTCCCAGTTGGGAGGGTGGGGCATCTCTAAACCGTGACATTGATTACATGTCTCAATGGGATGACATCCCCTACAGCTAGTCGGTTCCTCCAAATGAACCTTCGGGAAGTCGACCTCTTCCCGAGGATTTTTGCCAATATCCTCAATATGGCATAAACGACAGTTACTGGAAGCTCGCTTATCGTTGTGACAAAGGACACATCTTTCCATGGCGGGGAACTTTCCATTGGGAACCATCTTGCCATGAGCTATTGTATTGTGGCAGTTAGTGCATTTGTATCCACTGTCGAGGATTTCTTTGTGGCTCACCCTTATGGTATATCTGATTTTCTTTTCTTGGGTGATATCAGAGTGGCAAGAGAGGCAGGACTCGTCTCTTACCATGGCGGTTATGGGTTCTTTGTAACTCCGCCTTAATTGGGAGATGATCATTGAGGTCATTCTCGTTTTTTCCATGCACAGCCCAAGCACACCGGGCTGCTGGTGACAAGAAAGGCAATTTACCTTCTTGTGGGGAGATTCTTTCCATGCATAGTATTCTCCCTTCATGGTGTGGCAAGAGCGGCAGAAATTCGGTAGAGAGGAATAGTACATTGCAGAGGCAAGGAGGACCAAGATGATAACCAAAGTTATTCCTATGCGAATGGTTATCTGCCTTTTAGTGAGCTTTTCGCGAGGCTTTCTTTTCTCTTTGGATGGTCTAAAGACTATTAAAGCTGCAATGGTTAGGATCATTAATACCACGACGATGAACATACCCATGAGTAATACGGCTTCCTGTGGATGGGCTTCCGGATTCTTAAGGATCGATATTATTCTTTCCCTGCTCAATAGATAAAGCCAATTCTTCGGCATCATTATCCTTAACCTTATGGAGCTGTGACCTTGGGCATTACCACTCCCGGGTGGATGTGCTTGATATGACAGTAATTACATGTCTTTTTGACGTGACATCTAAGGCATTTTCCCCTTCCAAGCCTCTTAAACTCCTTAGAATGTTTTTTCAAGAAGCCCTCGGGATGGGGCATCTCCATCTGATGGCAATTGACACAGAAGCTTCGGATATGACAATCAAGACAATTTTCATCGCCCGTTTTGGAGTTTTCCCCGTGGATATAGGGCCAGTTGGTCTGATGAGGCATTAAACTGTGGCATCTTTCGCAATCTTCTTTTTCATGGCAAATGATACAGGTTGATGTATCGCCCATACCATGAGTCTTCTCCCATGTGGTCCCATGAGTCACGGCCCAGGGACCCGCATGTCTTTTCCTTTCTCCCTTCACGTGGCATTTGAGGCAATCCTTGGTTGCTTTCCTTCCATGGCATTGTGTGCATTTATCCATGGTGGGCTGGTTTTCCTTTGTCACGGCTTTCCCATGGGCGATTGTATTGTGGCAATCGGTGCATTTTCCTCCTTCCGGAATGCAATCGCCATGGCTTATACGGATGGCGCTCTTTACCACGATCTTTTGGAGGACCCTTTGATGGCAGCGCAAACAACCATCATTTTGCACCGTACTCGATATGGGTCTTTGGTACGATTTGGTGAGAAAGAGCACAATCATTCTTAATTCTTCCATTTTTTCTTCAAGGAAACCCAAAGGTCCGAGCTCGCCGTGGCAACCGTAGCAATTCACTTGACTGTGGGAGGAGTTTTTCCAGGTTTCATGGGGTTTTCTCATCACATGGCAAGATTGACAAAAGAATGATTGGGAGGTGAGAATCATCAGACCCGCTGCAATTAGGATATATCCCAGGAGTACTATAGCGACAACAATCCAGGCCTTCCTTTTTGCCACTTTAATTGTCCTTTCAAGAATTCTTTAGGGAAGTTCTCCAGGAAGTCCTTCAACTTTAGGCTTATTTTACAAGCGAACATAATCAGGTGCAACAAGCAGCACTTGCCTTGAGCTTTTTAAACCTGTTATCATAAGCAGGAATAAGATACAGCTAATCCCTTAGGAGGCAACAAAAATTCCCACGAATCCGAGAGGTTTTCAGATACGGACTTTGTGGAAAGTAATGTTGAAATTTTCGCAAAAAAGATGGGCTTTTATAGCTGGATTTTTGCTGTTGGCGGTATTAGCCATCATCCTAGTTTATCTTTTTTATAGCAAGCCTCGTGTGATTAGACCTCCCGAATTTCTATTCAGTATTAAAGGAAAAAGTGAAGGTGCGAGGGTAATAAATCCATTACGCGGACCGCTTGGGATAACTATTTTTCAGGATAGAGTCTTCGTTGCGGATAGTGGGAATTCTGAGGTAAAAATCTTCAATTTGGATGGACGCTTCTTATCTTCCTTTCCAGTGACCACAATAGCAGTCGAAAAACCTACCACCTATCCCGTGGGAATTACTATAGATGACGACGGAAAAATCTATGTCTCGGAAATTCGTTCCCAAAAACTCATGGTCTTTAATTTTCAAGGGAGATTCCTCTACAACTTTCCGAGAGGGAGAGAGAATTCAAGGGTTCTAATTAAGCCTCTTGCCGTGACCTTCGCCAACGATAAACTATATGTAACCGATATTGGGGATCAAAGTGTAAAGGTGTTCGATAAGAGAGGCAGGTTATTGCTTAAATTTGGAAAAAAGGGTAGCAAGAAAGGGGATTTTTTATTTCCAAATGGAATCACTGCTTTGGAAGATGGCACAATTTTGGTCGCCGACTCCAACAATAGGCGGGTGCAAGTCTTTGATCCCCAAGGAAATTTCCTGAGTTTCCTTGGGAGGTCTAAGGCACTCTTTAACCTCCCCAGAGGAATAGCCATCGATGGGAAGGGGAGAATCCACGTGGTGGATACTTTTTCGCGAGCGGTTTTTGTCTTCGATGCCAAGGGGAAGCATCTCTTCTCCTATGGTGGGTTCGATGAGGGTGAACATCAATTCGGCTTCCCCAACGGGATTGCCATCTCCAGTTCCACCCGGAGAATTTACATTACGGATCGAGGAAAAAACTCCGTCATGGTCTGGCGCTATTAGAGGGACAGTCCCTCCCTGATGCTTTTTCCTGCTGAAATAAATTTGATTT
>JBFMAG010000069.1 GCA_040755895.1 Actinomycetota bacterium
GGGTGGGATTTGAAATCTCTCCAATGCTCCCCGATATCTTTTCACAAATTGCATTAAAGCCTTGACATATCCAGGAAGATTGTTAATCAGTTCACGGACTTGAGCTGCAATTATGAGACTAAAGTAAAATAAAATCGGAGCTATAACCAAGATCATGATAAGGTAGGTTATTATTACCGCCTGCAGTCTGGAGGCGCCCTTGCTTTCGAAGAAATTCACAATGGGTCTTAAGATGTAAACAATGGCGACGGTGAAAACGACTAGGGGAAAAACCGATCTTATTTTCGATATTAAAAAAAAGAGGGAGGCAAGGAGTAAAATCACACCAAAAATTGCCCAGGTCACAATGGCTATTTCTTTATATCTTTTGACGGTATCTTCCCGGGCCATTACAACACCTCTGAAAAATCATTCCCCCGCAAGTTCTTACCGGTGAGAATGGATCGAGATAAAAATGGAGACGAGCGTAAACTCATTAAACTATATATTTTGGAGTTTCTTCCTCTTCAACCTCGGGTTTTAAAACTTCTCGCTGTAAATCGAGTTCTCTCCGTCGAGCTTCCTCTTTTCCCGCCTCGATTGCCTCCGCCAAGCGACTCTGACAACGCTCAAGACGGGTTCTCAACTGAGAAACCACAAAATGAAAACCATCAAGGATTTTCCCTCTGAGCTTTTCCCTCATGTCTGGGGGTAAAAAAACAAGAACGATGCTGGCTCCGGCAAGAAAGCCAATGTAGATGCCAATGCGTCTATAACCCTTCAAATTACTCACCCCTCCTGCCACCAATAAGGGTCCCAATGGCCTTTCTCGCACCCGCAGAAACGCTCGCCAATTTAATCAGGGGTGGGGATAAAATCTCCTGGATCAACTTGGATGTAATGGTTACCCTTTCGCTTACCTCCTGAATCGTCTTTGCAATCTCATCCACCCTCGCCAGTTCGCTGTTTACCTCGTCGACTGTGGTATTCAACTTGGATAGAAACGGCGTAATCTCCTTCCGAACATCCTCAAGGAGGAGATTAACGCTCCTCAGGCTCCTGGAAAGCTGAATGAGAACGGAGATGATAAAAATGGATAAAACCGCGAGCAAAACCAGAATTACAGCGGCAAATAAGGACCAGTTCACCTTCTCTCCTCCTATCCCTGCAAAACATAGTCAAATTTTAACACACATATATATCCCATTTCTACGAGCTTTTTCTACATCTTTATCGGGAGTGAGAATAAATTTCTTGAACCTCTACTCTTTTCCCAGTTTTTTCAAGTATTCGGCGATCTTTTTCTCATGTCCCGATGATGAGGGGATGTAATATTTTTTGTTTCTCAATTCGGGCGGCAAATAGTCCTGGGGGACGTAATGACTAGGGAAGCTATGTGGATATTTATAACCTTCACCGTGTCCTAACCTTTTGGCTCCCGGATAGTGGGCATCCCGAAGATGCTTGGGGATGGTAAAGGATCGCTCCTCCTCCACATCCTTAAGGGCTTTATCAATCCCCTTGATGACAGAATTACTCTTTGGGGCCGTGGCCAAGTAAATGGCAGCTTGAGCCAAATTTAGACGGCATTCAGGTAATCCCACAAACTCCACCGCCTGAGCGGCTGCGGTCGCCACCATCAGAGCTTGAGGATCAGCATTTCCTATATCCTCGGAGGCAAAAATGACCATACGACGGGCGATAAACCTGGGATCCTCCCCAGCGTAAAGCATTCGAGCCAACCAATAGATGGCAGCATCGGGATCCGAGCCCCGCATGCTCTTGATGAAGGCAGAAATGGTGTCGTAATGAGCATCGCCTTCCCGGTCATAAATCACAGCTCGCTTTTGGATGGCATCCTCGGCTATCTTCAAAGTGACTTTACGTACACCCTTGCTTCCCGGTGGCGTGGTCAATGCCGCCATCTCCAAGGCATTTAAAGCACAACGGGCATCACCGTTAGCAACTTTGATGATGTGTCCCAATGCGGTTTTCTCGAGCTTTATCCGTAAATTACCCAACCCTCTTTCTCTATCTTCTAAAGCTCTTTTTAGGATTTGCCTTAAGTCCTCGTCTGAAAGAGGCTCGAATTGAAAGATTCTCGACCGCGAAATCAAGGGTGAGTTGACCTCAAAATAGGGATTCTCCGTGGTCACACCGATTAAGATGATGATTCCCTCCTCCACAGCGGGAAGGAGGGCATCCTGTTGGGCCTTATTGAACCTATGAATCTCGTCAATTAACAGGATGGTTCTTCGCCCCGATGTTTTCAAACGTTGATGGGACTCAGATATGGCCTTCCTTACCTCCGAAACGTTTGATGTCACCGCACTCATCCTGATGAAGTGGGCCTTCGTCACATTGGCGATGATATAAGCCAAAGCGGTTTTTCCCGAACCGGGTGGTCCCCAAAAGATGGCGGATTGGAGGGCATCCTCCAGAATGGCTCTCCTTAGGACCATTCCCTCTCCCAAAATCTGCTTCTGACCCACGAACTCTTCCAGAGTACGGGGACGCATCCGAAGGGCAAGAGGAGCTTGTTTGAGCTCTTTGATTTCATGCGAGGATTCGATATCGAATAAATCCATTATGTGTTCCTTTGTCAGGGATGCTCCTTTATGTTTATTCTATCAAATCTCGGGCCTTTAAGAGTGGTTAAATGCTCGTGAAAGAAGCGAAATTATTTTTTCTTGTGGATGGCATTGAAAAGAGCTTGTTCTATGACCTTCCTCTCGGTATAACCCGTTTCCTCAAAAACTATGTATCCCTCTTCGTCGAGGATAACTATATGGGGAATGAATCTGACAGCAAACTGTTCTGCCAGATCAACAGTTTTCTCATCATCGACATTTAAAGTGAAGAAGGTCACCTCTCGATGGTATTTTTCCTTGAGCTCCTTTATAGTCGGAGCCATTTCCCTGCAAGATGCACACCATGGAGCATAAAATTCAACCAAAATGGGTCTTTTCCCAAGCACATTCTCGAAAAACCCGGGGGTTTTCTCGGTCACCTCAAATTTTCTTGGAAACCGAGATTTTTCTTCACCAGAAGGGGTGGATTTCTTACCCTTAGTGGCTTTATTAGGAACCTTTGTTTCAGGGGGAGTCCTGGGAGATGGGGTTCTGCAACCGTTTAGAAGCACAGATATGATCAAAATGAGCGTGAGGATAAGCCCAATCCCCCTCAAAATTTCTCCTTCCTAATAAAGCTCCACCTTGCCGTGTTTCACAATACTTCTTTGAACCCTATGCTCACGCAGGGTGGGAACCTCCTTCTGTTTATGCGAGTCCCCAAATCCAACTTACTAAAAGGGCATTCGCTCCACAGATAGAGCCGGTTCCCTCATGTCGAGGTGCTGGCTCAAACAAGTCAATATGTGAACACGCACAAGGTAGAGCTTCAAATTTATTCTAACATATGGGAAAGCAAGAGGCAACAGATTTGATTACCTGCGGCGGATGTGAAGCTCCTTAAGCTGCTTTTCATCGACCACATCTGGAGCTCCCGTCAGAGGGCAGGTAGCCGTCTGGGTCTTAGGGAAGGCAATAACTTCCCTAATGGAGCTACAACCAGCGAGGAGCATGGCCAGACGGTCCAGCCCAAAGGCAATGCCCCCATGAGGAGGAGCACCGTATTCTAAGGCCTCCAATAGAAAACCGAACTTCCTCTCGGCTTCTTCGGGGGAAATCTCCAGAAGTTTGAATATCTTTTCTTGGAGCTTCCTGTCGTAAATTCTTAAGCTCCCGCCTCCTATCTCCACACCATTCACAACCAAATCGTAAGCATATGCCCTTGCAGCCAGGGGGTCCTTGTCCAAAAGAGGAAGCGAATCTTCCATGGGGAGAGTGAATGGATGGTGATGTGATTTTAGTCTCCTTTCCTCCTCATCGTATTCAAAAAGGGGGAAATCGACTATCCAAACAAACTTGAATTGAAGGGGATCCATCAAACCCAGCCTATCCGCCAATTCCCCCCTCAAGTAACCCAATATCTCACAAGTGACTTCCCTCTTATCGGCAACGAAAAGGAGCAAATCGCCGGGTTTTGCTCCAAGCCTGTCCACTATTTCCTCCAGCTGACTTGGAGCAAAAAACTTCGCTATAGGGGATTTTACTTCATTCTCAGAAATCGCCATCCAAGATAGTCCCCTTGCTCCCTTCGCCGTGGCCGATTCAACCAACTCATCAATTTCCTTGCGAGAAAGGCCAGCACAACCCGGTACCCTTATCCCCTTGACTATCCCTCCCGACGCAATGGCATTCGTGAAAACCTTAAACTCGGACTGGAAGGCGATATCGGAGATATCCACCAAATCCAAACTATACCTTAGATCGGGCTTATCTGTCCCAAATCTTTCCACAGCCTCCTGATGGGATAGTCTTTCAAAGGGCGTCTTCAAATCGATATCGAGCAAGGAGAATATCTCCACCATCATTTCTTCCACCAATTGCAGGATGTCATCCTGGGTGACAAAGGACATCTCCAGATCTATCTGTGTGTGCTCCGGCTGTCTATCCGCTCTTAAGTCCTCATCCCTGAAACACCTGGCAATCTGGTAATACCTTTCGATCCCTCCGACCATGAGTATTTGCTTGAACAACTGAGGGGATTGAGGGAGAGCATAAAAACGCCCAGGTTGAAGCCGGCTGGGCACCAAATAATCCCTTGCTCCCTCGGGAGTACTTTTGGTAAGAATCGGCGTTTCTATTTCCAGGAAATCGCGTTTATTTAGGAACTCCCTAACCTTTGTGACCACCTCGTGTCTGAGCTTTAGATTACGAAGCATCTCGGGGCGTCTGATATCCAAGTACCGGAATTTGAGCCTAAGAGATTCGTCCACATCAACTCCACTTTCTATCTCAAATGGAGGTGTTTTGGATGGATTAAGAATCTCTATATCTCTGGCTATTACCTCAACTTCCCCCGTTGGGAGAGCTGGATTCACCGTCCCTTGGGGTCTCTTGGCCACCTTTCCCTCAACCCATATCACGTATTCGCCTCGAATCTTCCGAGCAGCATTGAAAGCCTCGGTACCGTGCACAGGATTGCTTACTACCTGGACGATCCCGCTTCTGTCCCGAAGGTCGATGAAAATTAAACCTCCGTGATCTCTCCTCCGCTGTACCCATCCAGCCAAAATTACCTGCTCACCGACATTTTTGGGAGAGAGTTTCCCACAATTATGAGTCCGAACCGAGTACTTTGTCCTCATGACCATAGTCTTCCTTCCCTTTCACACTTATAGAACACGTGCGTAAACCCGTATCGGTCATGGCACGGGTCATACCCGCCTGCCGACAGGGATTTTACCCATGACTCTCATGACTTTTGACCCGTGACCTTCTTTAAGTGAATTTTCAGCCACCTGGGAACCTCTTCTAACCTAACTTGGACCTGTTCTCCGGTCTTCATATCCCTTATCCTACAAACGCCCCTTCTCAACTCCTCGGAGCCCAAGAACAAAACATATGACACCCCAAGCTTATCAGCGAGTTTCATTTGACCCTTCAAACTTCTACCACCGTAATCCATATCCGCGGTGATATCTTCCCCCCTTATTCGGCTCAATAGCGCGAAACCATCGGGTTTTTGCTCCTTTCCCACCATAGCCAAAAAGACGTCCAGCGTCGAATCTTTAGGAAGGGAAACACCTTCCCTCTCCAAGGCCATGGCAACCCGCTCCGTTCCCAGGGCAAATCCCGTTGCAGGGGTGGGAGGACCCCCATACTCCTCCACCAAGTCGTCGTATCGCCCTCCACCTCCCAAAGCATTTTGGGCTCCCAGGTGAGGAGATCTTACTTCAAAGGTTGTCCTAGTATAGTAATCCAATCCCCTCACCAAGAACGGATTTATTACATGGGTGAGATCCATCATCTCGAGATATTCTTGCACCTCATGGAAGTGAACCTTGCAATCCTCGCAGAGGTAATCCAAAATGTGGGGAGCATTGGACAGAAGATCCTGACAAGCTTCCTTCTTGCAATCGAACACACGAAGGGGGTTGAGCTTGATCCTCCTTTTACAATCCGAGCAAAATTCATCCACCCTTGGCCGCAGATATTCCTCGAGAGATTCTGTAAAAGATGGTCGGCACCTGGAGCAACCCATGCTATTTAGGTGTAGTTCCAACCGCTTTAGTCCTACATCTTTGAGATAATGCATCAGAAGCAAAATCACTTCCCCATCGAGAGCGGGATCCAATGAGCCGATGGCCTCCACTCCTATCTGCCAAAACTCACGATATCGACCAGCTTGGGGTCTCTCATAACGAAACATGGGTCCAATGTAGTAGAGTTTTATGGGCTGGGAATGTTTCAACAAATCGTGCTCTAAGAAAGCACGGACTACAGGAGCTGTAGCTTCAGGGCGAAGGGTGAGACTTCGTCCCCTCCTATCCTGGAAGGTATACATCTCCTTTTGAACGATATCCGTCGACTCTCCAATTCCTCGCCTGAACAGCTCGGTGTACTCAAAGATGGGAGTGATGATTCGGCGATACCCATACTTTTCAAATAGGCTTATGGCTCTACGTTCGAGAAATTGCCATATTCCAGCCTTTTCTGGAAGGATGTCTGATGTTCCCCGTGGTGCCCTAATCTCCAAGTAAAATTCCTCCTCTTCGCCATAATACGAGTTACGGTTCCATGAAGTGATTTAAGGTTATTTTACAATCCCTGCAAGAAGGGATTCAATTCTTTCTCTTGAATAAGGGTGGTTTCGGGTCCATGTCCCGGGTATATCTTGGTGGAATCGGGCAAAGAAATTATCTTTTTCAATGATTCCATGAGTTTATCCCAGGATGAGCTGGGAAAATCCGTTCGACCCACGGAACCCTTGAAGAGAAGATCGCCTGTAAACAGAAGATCGTCCACGAGAATGGAGATGCTTCCCCTAGTATGACCGGGTGTATGGAGAATCTTTAATTTTAACTCTCCCACGGTCATAATTTGACCTTCCTTGAGCAGTTCATCCCAAGAGGCACTGGAGGAGTGAGCTCCGTAAATGAGGGATAGATTTTCCACGGGTTTTTCCAATAGCTCTGCATCATCGGCGTGTATAAATATCTTCGCCCCGGTGGCCTTCGCCAATTGATCACAGGCTCCAAAGTGGTCGCAGTGACCATGAGTATTTATTATGTACTTGAGCTTCAGATCGTCACCCTCGATTGCTTTGAGGATACGTTCCCCCTCAGCTCCTGGATCGATGACTGCCGCTTCCGATCCCTTGAATGCAGCGAGTATATAGCAATTCGCGGCAAGTGGCCCCACAATAAGCCTACGTAAAATCACCTGATCCTCCCGAAGTTTCAGTTCAATTCAAAATTTAAAAATCAAAATTTTGATTTTTGATCTTTGCATTTTAAATTTATGCAAAAGGAATTCTTGCTCTTCCCACTTTCTACCTAAATATTGTAGCTAATTAAAATGTTTTCTTGCTATCTATCAATAAAGTCACTGGACCATAGTTTACGATTTCAACGGTCATGATCTCTTGAAATTTCCCTTCTTTTACCATGAGCCCCTCTCCCCGAAGACCGGATATAACTTGCTTGTAAAGATCGATTGCTTTATCCGCGGGGGCTGCATCGACATAACCAGGTCGCCTCCCCTTCCTGCAGTTCCCATGCAGGGTGAATTGCGAAACGACCAGGATCTCACCACCTATTTGTTTCACGGAGAGGTTCAATTTTCCTTCATTATCCTCGAAGATACGGAGATTGGCGATCTTGTCCACCATATAAGCGACATCTGATTGTGTATCTTCCCTCGATATGCCCAATAAGACCACGAGTCCTTGCCCTATTTCCGCAAGAACCTTGTTCTTTATCCAAACCCTTCCTTTCTTTACCCTTTGAACGACAGCCCTCAAAGTGAATCCCTCACAACGGTATAATAATCCGTTCACGTTATTCGTTCACCGTTCACTTTTTTGCAAAAGTATTTTCCATGAACTGAACGGTGAACCGTGAACGAAGAATTATAATAGCATATTAGTCCTGAATCCAGGAAGCTTCAAGTTCCCAGAGCTGAGACCTCAGGAGCTGAGCTACCGAGCTTCGGAGCTCCAGAGCTCAATTAGGTGGGTAACACGCGGTGGGCATCGAAGACGACATCTATTTTCCTTATGTTGGATAGGATATTCTCCAACCGCTCTAAATTTTCTATCTCGAAGGAAAATCTGAAAATGGCAAAACCATCCCGGGTGGTGGTCACATTGGCGGAAAGGATGTTAACGCCGGCATCGGAAACCACGGAGCTTATATCCCGAAGCAATCTCATTCTATCGATCGCCTCTACCTGGATCTCCACCTGAAAAGCTGCGGGACCTCGGACATCCCAATAGACCTCGATCAGCCGGTCTGGGGAGGACAAAAGCTGCTTTGCATTGGGGCAATCCCTGCGGTGTACGGAAACACCCCTTCCTCGGGTCACAAAACCGATTATCTCATCCCTGGGAACGGGATTGCAACAGCGAGCCAGCCTCACCAGCGCATCTTCTAAGCCTTTGATCTTCACCCCGGTGATGGGGCGAGTCCTCCTTTTCCGGGGAGGAGCAACCAAAATCTTCTCCTCTTCCTCAGGTTTCTCTTCTTTTAGAACAGTAATGAGCCTGGTGGCCACCTGCTTTGCCGAGGTCTTTCCCACTCCAATGCTTACATAGAGATCTTCAATCTTGTGAAAGTTAAACTCCTTTGCAACAGACTCGAGAATATTAGAAGTAGCACTGTGCAGACCTAGACCGTGTTTTCGGAGGATCTTCTGCAAAGCATCCTTTCCCAGATGCTCGCTATCCTCTCTCCCCAATTTACTGAACCACTGCTTGATCTTGCTTCTCGCCCTCGATGTTTTAACGATCTGCAACCAATCCTTGCTGGGCCCAGAAGCAGTCTTGGAAGTCAAAATCTCCACTATATCTCCCATCTGGAGTTTGTAATTCAGTGGTACGATTTGGTTATTTACCTTAGCCCCAATGCAACCGTGTCCCACATCGGTATGGATGGTATATGCAAAATCTATAGGTGTTGAACCCGTGGGGAGACTGACGACATCCCCTTTGGGAGTGAACACGAAAACCTCGTCCTCAAAGAGGTCGATCTTCAGCGTCTCCATGAACTCCCTGGGATCCCTCAGTTCGCTCTGCCATTCGAGTATCTGTCGCAACCATGCAAGCCTCTCATCAAATTCATCGCTTTCCTTGACGCCCTCCTTGTATCTCCAGTGAGCAGCGATTCCGTACTCCGCCGTCTTGTGCATCTGTTTTGTTCGGATTTGAATCTCCAAGGGACGCCCCATGGGACCGATAACCGTAGTATGCAAGGATTGATACATGTTGAACTTGGGCATGGCGATGTAATCCTTGAATCTTCCAGGTACAGGCTTCCAAACGGAATGGATCGTCCCCAAAGCACCGTAGCAGTCCCTGATCGAGTCAATGATAACCCTTATAGCTGTAAGATCATAAATCTCGCTGAACTCCCTGTCCTTCTGAACCATTTTCTGGTAAATACTGTAAAAATGCTTTGACCGCCCACTAATTTCGCACTTTATTCCCACGGAATTGAGCTCCTTCGCCAAGGCTTTTATCACCATATTGACGTAGACCTCTCTCTCCTCCCTGGACTCGGCCACCATCTTCTCAATCTGAGCGTATTTCCGTGGTTCAAGGACGGAAAAAGCCAAATCTTCCAATTCCCATTTTACCTGGGATATACCCAGGCGATGGGCAATTGGAGCGTATATCTCCAGAGTCTCGGAGGCTATTCTCTTCCGCTTTTCTCGAGAGAGATGAGAAATGGTGCGCATATTGTGAAGCCTGTCGGCAAGCTTGATGAGGATAACCCTGATATCCTTTGCCATGGCGATTAACATCTTGCGGAGATTCTCCGCTTGCTGCTCCTCATGGCTCTTGAATTTTATCCTGCTTAATTTGGTCACACCATCGATCAAATTGCAGATTTCGTCCCCGAATTCGTCTCTTATCCTCTTTAAGGTGAGACTCGTGTCCTCGACGGCATCGTGGAGCAGAGCAGCAATTATTGTGGTTGTATCCAACTCCAGATCGGCTAAAATCTGGGCGACTCCGAGTGGGTGTTCGATGAATTCGTCCCCAGATTTCCGAAACTGGTCAACGTGGCAATCCTTGGCAATCTGGTAGGCACGCTTTATTAATTTAACATCAGCCCGAGGGTTATATTTCTCTATTTGTTTGATTAATTTCTCCACAC